>CAYITH010000020.1:0-9471 GCA_964366295.1 Candidatus Woesearchaeota archaeon
ATGACTCCAACTACATTTATAAACTATTATCCATTTAATTTAATATGGCAAAAAAAGAAGAAATTGTTTTCAAATCAAGGCAGAAATATGATTATAAGGCAGACGAGAAAATATTTTATGATACAATTATAATCGGAGCAGGAGTTGTTGGTTTGGCTGCTGGAATGTATGCTGGGCGATTAGGCCTGAAAACACTAATAATCGGCGAGTTGAAAGGCGGGACCATATCTCTCACAAATGTTGTTGAGAATTATCCCTGATTTGTTTCGCTTTCATGTCAGAAGCTTGCTGAACTTATGGAGAATCATGTGAAAGATTACGATATTGATTTGTTAAATGCAAAAGTAGAAAGTATAGAAAAAAAAGATGAAAACAACAGCCCACTATATATCGTCAAGACAGCAGGAAAAAAATTTAAAACCAAAACCATAATTTTTGCGACTGGAACAAAAATTAAGCGGTTGGGAGTGAAAGGAGAAAAAGAGTTTGAGAATAAAGGAGTCAGCTACTGTGCTTTGTGCGATGGCCCTCTTTTTAAAAACAAAATAGTTGGAGTTGTCGGCGGAAGCGATAGTGCTGTGAAAGAAGCCCTATTGCTCACGGAATATGCAAAAAAGGTTTTTATCATTTATCGTGGAGAGCAGATACATCCTGAACAGATAAACTTGGCGAGGGCTGAAGAAAAAATAAAGTGGGGAAAAATAGAGGTGATAAATCATACAAATG
The DNA here is from genome assembly GCA_964366295.1 of Candidatus Woesearchaeota archaeon. Taxonomy (GTDB): domain Archaea; phylum Nanobdellota; class Nanobdellia; order Pacearchaeales; family GW2011-AR1; genus CAYITH01. The sequence continues at coordinate 727 of CAYITH010000020.1, forward strand.
TTCTGGAGATTAAAGGCGCTAAATTTATCAAGAGTGTTGTTCTGGATAAGGCATATAAAGGAAAAAGAGAACTTTTGCTCGAGGGGTTGTTTGTGGAGATAGGGCATCTGCCATTGAGCGAACTGGCTGTTCCTATTAGTGTTAGAACAAATGAAAAGGGAGAAATAGTGATAAACAGAAATTCTGAAACAAACATTGAAGGAATTTTTGCTGCAGGAGATGTTGTAGATACTGAATTTAAGCAGGCAATTACCGGTGTTGGTGAGGGAGTAACGGCAGTTTATCATGCATATAAGTTTGTTAGAAAAAGCGGGCTGTAAGCAATTGAAAGATTTAAATATAGTCAATAACTGGGCTTTCTATGGCGAAAAAAACAGGAAAAAGTGTTAAAATTTATATAACTCCTATTTGTATATGGTGTGCAAGAGCGAAGGAATTTTTTAAAGAAAATGTGGTTAAATTTACAGAGATGGATGTTGGAAGTGATGAGAAAGCTGCTGAAGAAATGGTAGAGAAAAGCGGGCAGATGGGTGTGCCTGTGATTGATGTTAATGGGGAAATAATTGTGGGATTTAATGAGCCCGCATTGAGAAAGGCGCTTGGATTGTAAGGATTTATATATACTTAAAAATTATATTGTAGTATGAAAAGAGGATATTTGCTTTTGGTGTTTTATTTGACAATTATTTTTAGTATATTTTTTTCAAATTTAGTTATTGGACATTCTTCTTCAGAAAAGCATATAGAAGAAATAATTTCAGCTGTTGTTGGAAAGCCAGGATTTACATATGAAGAGATTGCAGAATCCGGATGGTGGGATAGTTCAATTGGATGGTTAGGAGGTCATACTAATGATGGTCAACAAAAGTTTAATTTTAATTATAAGCGTTCATGCCAAATTTCTGCAGAAGAAAATCCTGAAAATATTCCCTCAACTTATGATTTGAGTGATTGCGCTAAAGAAGAGATATCTTATTATAAATCACAACAGCCAAATGGAATTTTGAGTTCTAAATATATTGAGTTTCGCTGGGTTCAGGATTCTAATAGTGGGGAGTATGCTAAAGATTGCTACAAAGAAAAAGATGTGCGTGGTCCGCCTGGGGAAGGAGGGTGTAGCATGGGTGCGAGCGCAGTTTATACTTGTTCAGATGGAACAACACGACTTGCTATAACTCCTGCAACACTTGGGCAATCTGGAAGAGGAGTTTATCTCAATTGTGCTGATGAATTCTGCAAGGATTATGATAAGAATCTTCCTACTAAAACTAATCCGCAGCCACATTTGTTTAAATCAAATGTTCAGGGTTATACTGATAAAATAAGTGGAGAGCCATCAAGATTAGAAGATTCTTGCATTGATGATAATGGCGAGAATGCAGAAACAGGCAAAAAATTAAAAGAGGGTGTTTGTGTTGATTCTATCCCAAAGTACGAAGAATATACTTGTTCGTTTGCTTGTGAGAGTGGCGCATGTGTTATATGCAAGGACAGCGATGCTAATGCTGGAATATGGTATAATAATGCTGATAGCGGATATTATCCAGGATATTTGAAAGTTAAGGGAGCAACTGAAGACAATGGAGAAGGAATAGGAGACTCAGATGGAGCCACCAATCATGTAGATAAGTGCGCTGTTGAGAATGATGATGGGAGTTTTAGCCAAGCCAGCACAGGTGCTTATGTTAATGAGGGCTATTGTTCGGGTGGCATTTTATCTAAAAACTATGAGCTGTGTCCTCCAGGTTCAACTTGCAAAGATGGGGCTTGTGTGGAAGAGTGCACAGATAGCGATTTTGATAAAGAAAATAATCTTTTTGGAATTGATAGCGCAAAAAAAGGAAGTGTTACAGGTGTTGATGAGTGGGGAAACAAGGTATCGGGCTTAAGTGATTACTGTGTTTATTCTTCGAATAATGGAGCAAATTTTAGAGGGATTAGCATACCAAACACAAATAATCTTTATTTTCATTATGAGCCCAATCTCTTTTCGTTTACATCAGCGCAAGTAGATGCAGGACACCAGTCGGCTAAATATCAAAATAGTGCTGATAGCGTTAAGACAATGTTAGAAGTTCCAGATCATAAGGGTTGGGGGATTAACCCATTTTCAGAGCAGTATGCAGGCAACGCAGTTATGGAAGGAAGATGTACAGATAAAGATAATGATGGAAAAAGAGAGACTCTCGTTGTTAAGCCAATTATGTGTGATAATGGACAAAAATGTATAAGTGGAGCGTGTGTAAATCCATGCTGGCTAAAGACCGTTTTAAGTGGTGCTGTTGAAGGGGCTGTTATTGACGGCGGGGTTGGCACATTCTTGAGAGATTATGGATTTATTGAGCCAGAAGGATTTGATTACAAAATCGGCGAAATCGATTCTCCTGTAAAGATTTTAGGGTATACTGGAGCTTCTCTTTTAGCAATTACTGCGGCGTTTGAGGCGTTTACCGCAGCGCCCGTTATTCTTGAGTTGACAGGTGGAGGAATTATAACTTTGGAAACACTTGGAATTGGCTCAATGGCGTATGGGGTAATAGACAATTCTATATTGCTTGGCAGTGAAATCAAGGCTATTGCAGACAAAAAGAAGTCTGTGAATTCTTTTATATTAGCCAGTCATGTATTAAATATCGGCGGAGATGCGTGCATGATTGTAGCGATACCTTCTGTACAGCAAAAGATTTCACAGTCTACAAAGCGCGTATGGAGAGTTCTAAAGGAGATATTTTCGTTTAGAGGAGATACTGCAATTATGTTAGCAAATGGAAGCGAACAAGAAATTGCAAGGTTGAAGGTAGGGGATGAAGTTCTTTCATATGATCTAAACAACTATGAAATAAAAAAAGGAAAAGTAGACAAGATTTTTGTTAGAAATGTTACTAGATATCTGAATTTAACTTATGTAACTGAAGAAGGCAGTTATAGAAATATTTATACAACTGATGAGCATCCATTTTATGTAAATAAAAAATGGGTTAAAGCATATGCGTTAAAAAAAGGAGACTCGCTTTTTACTTTAGGTGGAACCAAAGTAGTTATTCTGAGTGTAGAAAATATTATTGAAAAAAATGAAATTCCGGTTTACAATGTCCATATAGATAGTTTTGAAAATTACTTTGCTGAAAATGTGCTGGTACATAATAAGCCAGATATTATCTGGCAGTCCGTATTTGCAGATGCTTATTTAAGCGGTAGTTCTCCAGGTATTTATACCGAAGGCGGGTTTAAAGATCCCACGTTTACGAAAGCAGATCTTGAACTTTTAGTAAATAAATTTGAGAAATCAGAGCAATTAAGGGTAAATCAGGGTATTGCTGCTGGAAAAAGATTACTTAATGATCCAACTGCTAACCTTGTAAATGAACAGGTGGGTCCTGTTGTAGGTTCGGAAAAAACAAGTGGGGAGTTTGACTCTGCTAAGGAGATTATTACATTGAGATTTCCATTTTCTGGGAAAAAAGGATTTTTTAATACTATTAAATTTAACAAAGCATTAGCAGATGCATTTAATGGAAGGCATATAGAAGGATCTCTTCCAAGGAATATTGGAACAAATCCTGACGGAACTCTAAAGTTGGATAATAAGTTTGCGAGAGGAGAGATATTGAGCATGCATGCACAGGCTATTAACCAAGCCGCCTTTAAGGAGCATAACGGAATGGTAGACACTTTTGGATTTGACACAAATGGTAGGCTTATGGAACTAAAATGGCAAGTCGTTGTTAGCAACAAGATAGCTGAAGTGCATCTTGGACATGCAGCAGGAACAGAAGGAGAGAGGGGATTTGGGTGGAAGGAGTTGGCGCAATTTAATATCAAAGACATAAAAGCCGCGAGAAAAGATGCTGTCGCACAGCTAAAAATTGAACAAGCTAAGACAAATGGCGAGCAGATTGTAGGAAATATGATCAAGGATATTCAGAGTTATTCTTGGATATTGAGATGGGGCATGCCTGCAAAAGGCGATACGAAGCTTATAAACAATCAGATAGAAGGCGCTAACTTGCTATTTGCAAAACCTGGTCCAGCACAATAAATTAAACCGCATCTTCTCCGATTATTTCACGAACAGTAGTCTTGTAAAATCCTTCTCTTTTGTCTTTATCATTAAAATCAGCAGAAAGGAAAAAACAATGTTCTATTTTGTGGTTTGTTCTTGTGAGCTTTGCGTGTATGAGTAGCAGTTTTTCCATTTCATCTGGCGGAATGCTTGAAAGCCTGGTGTTTCTTAAATTACTACCATCACAAAATAATCCTGCATGAAAGCCACAATGAATATCTGGTGGCGCATCAAGTTTTATTCCTTCACTTAAGAGAAGGTAAGAGGGCCAGGGCATCTCATAGCGTTCGAGGAGCATTGCAAGATTTAGGTGTGCTTCAGCATCTTTATCTGATATAGACAATGCCTTGGCATATGCCTTCAAAGCTTCCAAATCATCTTCTTGCAAAGGAAGAAGGGCTGCAGCGTATTCCTTGACATTTCTGAGATTAGAAATATCTAAGTTTGCTCTATCTTCAAGGCATTCTATTTTGCTTATCCTATCTTTTTTCAGGATAGGATGCCTCTTAAGCCTGACTGAAAAGTATATTGGGGCCAGAGTTTTAAGATATTTGACAAGAGGAGGATAATCTTCTATTCCGTTAATTCCGCTTGTAAATGCGCTTATTTCTTCTCTTCTTTTAAAAAAGTCATGGTATTTGTAATTTTCCATAAGAGTTATGTTGAGAACGAGTATTTAAACTTTGTTGCTAACCTCTTTATAGTGATAAAAGTATCTTAATTTAATGTGGGGAAAAGCTTATTAAATGGAATATTATGCTGTGGATATGAAGAGGGCTTTTATAGTATTAATTCTTGTTTTAATAGTGAGTTTTGCTGTTTTAGGATATTTTATGTTTAAAGAGAAGATTTTTTTGTCTCCGAGTGAGGATAGTCTGCCAATATCTGTTTATGATGAAGAAACGGGTTCGTTGTTGCAGCATAGTTATCCTGATGGAGTAATTGTAAGATTTGCATATGATGCGGAAGGCAAATCTAGTGAGGAGAGGTGGGTAATTGGGGAGAATATGGAGTTTGTTATAACTTATTTTTATGATACTGAAGGCAAGGTGATTTATGAAACTTATCCTGAAGGAAGAATAGATTATCAATATTATGAAGACGGATTTTTAAGAAAAAAGACTATTCAAGACAAGAATACAAATATGGCATATATTTTTAATAAGAAAGGGCAGATAGTTGCTATAGACTCTGCGAATGTCAAAAAGTATTTTTCTTATTCTGTAAAAGATAATGAAGTAAGTGTTAATGAAATACTTGTTGTAAAACCCGAAAATTTTGTCATGAGTAGATATTATCTTGTTTCAGATGATAAGATAAGTGTTTATAATCCAATAACCGAATCAACAACTATTTACGATTATGATGGTGCAAGTGGTAAGTGGAGCTTCAAAAGTTCTGGTTCCGATGTGGATAACGGGGGCTTGTTTTCATGCAGCAATAATGAATGTGAGCTTAAAAGAAAATCAGTCAAATCAAGTATTGATTTTTCAAGTCCAAATACAGTAAAACAGAAATTTGAAATAAAGAGCGATGATGACAGCGAGGACATTGTTGACGAAAAAACCTATAATTTTAATGAGGAAGGCATCAGTTCGGTCAATATACAAAATCAAGGGGCCAAACAGGTTTTGCTTGACTATGGCCAGAGAATAATTGGTTTTGGTGGTGAAGAAACTATAGTAAATTATGAAGGAGAAAATAAAGTAAAGGTAGGGGCTATAACTGCTACTTTTGATGAGAATGGGCTTGTAAGTCGCATTGAGATAGATTCTACAAATCCATTAATTGCAGCACTTGAAGAGTCAAAAGAATCTTTGAACATAAAAGAGATTTATAACTGGATTGATTATACATATGATGAGTTCGGACGGCTTATTAAAGAGAATTATGAAAATAAAAAATCAAGAGAATATTTTTATGATGAAGCCGGAGAGTTAATAAAAATGATAGATAATGGAAAAGCATGGTATGTTCTTGGGAATGTTATTGTTGATTCTACATATAAAGACGCGAATAAGCCGTTTATTTCAATTAATGAGGATTCTGAAGCGCTGAATTTTATTACTTTTGAAAATCCAACAACAAGTTCGCAGATAGATGAATATTATGAAACTGAAACTTTTGTTAAAAGCGTTTATTATTTAAGGGAAGGGGGAAATTCGGAAAGAAATGGAGTTGCTTTTTTAATTCATGCAGAACCTGCTGAAAATCAGGCAGGCAAGATAAAGATTTCTATTCAGAACTATCAAAACCTGAAAAATCCTAAAATATACAGTTTTGAAGACAGCTTTCTTGAAGATTGTATTGATGCAGATGACTCTTCAACAGAATTAAATAACATTGATTCAAAGGGTGGCGAGATCTCAATTAGAGGGCTTAAGGTTATAATTCCTCCAGACTCATTTTCAGATAAAACTACCATCTCTATAAAGAAGATGGAGCTTTCTTGCGGCATAGAAATAAAAAAAGATGAACTTCCTGAACCTGTGCTCATTGTTGGTAAAGATGAAGTGGATCAAGATGAAGACGGCACTATTTCAATATATGAATTAGTGTCCTTTGTGCAGGTATGGATAAAAGGAGAAGTAGGAATTGTTGAATTGCAGGAAGCAATAAAAGAGTGGATTGAAGGATAAACCGCAAACCTGTTATTTTTTCTTGAGCATTAAAAACAGGATAGGCAGAAAATTGTAAATGATGAGAATTATTGGGATGAGCAGGAAAAGCGAGATTGGAGAAGTTTCTCTAAACATTATCGGAGCATAAGGTTCAATATTTGCAGATAGATTCAAATTGTTTTTGTAAGCTATATTTTCTTGAACTCTGGCATAGGCATCTGAAATCCCTCTCTCAATCGAACTTGTAAACATTTCGTTGCCAATATAAGCCCCTATAGCAAATATTGAAGCAATAACACTAATCAGGATAGTGGCAATTAACAGGCTTTTTTCATCTTCAAAAAAAGAACTCAATGAGAAATAAGACAGGATTGCTGAAAAACTAATAAGCAGTATTGCCACGAATGCAGAAAAACCTGCTGTTAAAAAGTTGCTGAACAGAATGCTTAAGGCAATGCTTAAAGCTGACAAAACCAAGATGGACAAGCAGACTAAAATAAGGAGCACTAATTTTAATGTGGGCAATTCCTCTTTAGCCATAGTCGATTAGGGATACACAGGTATATAAATCCTTCTAAAACCCCTTCTTCTTCTTTAGATATACAACTACTTGTTTGCTTATTAACGGCTTTTTATCTTTTATGAGATAGCGGTAAGGCAGAACATAAGATTCCTGTATCCCTTTATTGTTATCTTTTATTACCTCTATGGTATCTTTAAATTTCATCTTGCTTAATGGCCTGCCACTTATTATTTCATTAACAACCGCAATAGCATTGTCCGTGGGCATTTGCTCTTTGCCTATGTTATACGGCTTTGCGTTGATAAATCTTGTCAGTTCTTTTTTTGTTCGCCTTCTCGGCGGAAAATCTCCAAGAATGCCTCCAAAAATAAAATAGCTGTATCTTTTTGCTATTTTTGGAATGAGGGTGGTTTTTGCTTCAGGGTCAAGAACGCAGGCATTCTGCAGTTTGAGTTCTCTAACACTTTGCTGGATAACTTTGCCAAATTTTGCCAGTTTATTTTTGTCTTTTTTATTAATTACATTAGTAAATATTAAATTGTTCTTTTCCACAATCTTCGAGATGTGTTTGTATTCAAGAATACACCACTTGCCAAGTCTCTGCTCGAGATGTTCTATGATAAATGTTTTTTTCATGTTTTATTATTGAAAGCATGTTTTATAAATACTTTATATTTGTTTTATTGGCAGGGGTAGCGAAGTGGCCAAACGCACAAGCTTCAGAAGCTTGTCCCTTAGTGGGTTCCCAGGTTCAAATCCTGGCTCCTGCATAGATTTATCAACATTTTTTAGCAATCATAAAAGTTATTAAATGGGATTTAGATATTAAACCTATGGGAAAAATAAGCGCTTATTTGAGCTTGGCCGTTGTAATAATATTGTTTATTATGATTTCTTTTATTGGGCAGTATTATCTTGAATATTTTAAGAATTTTATAGGCAGAGAAGTTTTTGGAATTGTGAGTTATATTCTTGTGATTATTTTTTTGACAATACTCGCGCCTTTGAGTTCACTGCCATTGATACCTCTTGGCTCTGCTCTTTTTGGGCCATTTTTCAATGCTTTATTTAATATTGTCAGCTGGAGTATTGCAAGCGCCACAATATTTTTTATATGCAGGAAATATGGGGTGCCTATCGTGAAGCGAATAGTATCACTGGATAAAATCAAAAAAGCTGAGGAAAAAATATCTGAAAAAAGAGAGTTTTGGAGTCTTGTTTTTTTGCGAATGGTAATTCCAGTGGACATATTAAGCTATGCGCTCGGATTATTCAGCAAAATAAGCTTTAGCAGATACATCTTATCCACAATAATTGGAATAACTCCATTTGCGTTTGTTTTCTCGTATCTTGGCAGTTTTCCAGTTATATGGCAATTGCTTGGATTGGGAATAGCATTGATATTGATTTTGACCGGCATTGCAATTAACAGAAGACGAAATAGTTTATAAACACATTCTGTAATATGGCAGAATGAGAGATATTTATTTTTCACCTAAGAGATATTATCTATGCAAGAATGGACGGATGATATTTGG
>CAYITH010000021.1:0-9405 GCA_964366295.1 Candidatus Woesearchaeota archaeon
AATAGAATAAATAAAACTCGGGGATATTATGGTTATAAAGCCCGGATAAAAAATACCTACTGATGGGATTGTTGTAAAAGGTGAAAGCGCTGTTGATGAGAGTATTGTAAGCGGGGAGAGCATGCCTGTTGATAAGACAAAGGGAAGCAATGTGATAGGAGCTACAGTAAATCAAGATGGGGTGCTATATGTGAAAGCAACTAAAGTCGGGAAAGACACTTTTTTATCCCATATAATAAAGCTTGTTGAGGAAGCGCAAGGAAGCAAAATACCAATCCAAGAGCTTGCTGATAGAATAACGGGTAAATTTGTGCCTGCTGTTTTGATAATAACTGCTATAACATTTGCAGGTTGGTTTTATTTTACTGGCGATTTAAGCAAGGCAGTAGCAAGCGCTGTTTCTGTTTTAGTCATAGCTTGTCCGTGTGCTCTTGGCTTAGCCACTCCTACAGCACTTATGGTTGGAAGCGGAATGGGCGCTCAAAGAGGCATTTTGTTTAGGAAAGGCGAGGCAATACAAACAATGAAAGAAGTAAAAACAATAGTTTTTGACAAAACCGGGACAATAACCGAAGGAAAACCGAATGTCACAGATGTCCTGCCTGTTGTGGTAAGCAAAAATTACCTGCTTCAAATTGCTGCCTCGCTTGAAAAGTTAAGCGGACATCCTATTGCGTCGGCAATTGTTAAAGAGGCAGAAGCAAAAAAAATAAAACTTCTTGGCGTGGTAAGTTTTTCTGTAAAAAGAGGGCGCGGCATTGTTGGGGTAATAAGAAGAAAAAAAGTTTTAATTGGAAACAGAACGCTGATGAACGAGAATCGGATTAATTTTTCTTCAATTATGTTCTCGCTTAACAAACTCGAGTCTGAAGGAAAAACAGCATTAATTGTTGTTGAAAATGGAAAAATTTTGGGCATTATAGGTGTGGCAGACACATTGAAAGAAGACTCTGTTACGGCAATAGCTTCTTTGAGAAAAGACGGTTACAAGACTGTGATGATAACCGGAGATAATGAGAATACTGCTAAGGCAATAGCTCTGAGTGTTGGCATAGACGATGTGCTGGCAAATGTCCTGCCTGAAGATAAGGCAAGAAAAGTTGAAGAGCTACAAAGAGAAGGAATGGTGGCTTTTGTAGGTGATGGAATAAATGATGCACCAGCATTGAAGCAAAGCAATGTTGGAATTGCGATAGGAACAGGAACAGACATTGCAATAGAAGCTGGCGACATTGTGCTGGCGAGGGGCTCTTTAACAGGAGTGGTGCAGGCAATACACCTGTCGAAAGCGACATTTAGAAAAATAAAACAGAATCTCTTCTGGGCATTTGCCTATAATACTGTGGCAATTCCAGTGGCCATCGCAGGGCTTTTGCACCCAATTATAGCAGAATTAGCAATGGCGCTTTCTTCTATAACTGTGGTTGGAAATGCTAATCTTTTGAGGCGAAAGAAAATTTGAAAGGAGGTTTAAAATGGCAGAAAAACTAAACACAAAAAAAGTCGCTTATGCGACAGCAGGAGTTTTCGCAGCGCTGTATGTTATTTGTGCTGTTGCGTTTGTTTTAGCTCCGGGAGCTGTTATGAGCTTGGCGAATAACTTATTCCATGGAGTAGATTTAAGCAAGATAGCTGACAATACAATGACTATTGGCGGATTTGTTATAGGGCTTGTTCAAGTAGCAGTTTATGGATTATTGGCTGGCTGGATTTTTACAGGAGTTTATAACAGGACAAGGTAAGCAAGGCATAATCTAAATTTTTAATTATTTTTGTATTGTAAAGGAACGTACCTACTTATATCAAAGGACGCTGAAAATTTACCAAAAATGCGCCTTTGATAGATAGAAGAGGACAATAAATCCGGTAGAATATTATTGTCCTTGACTATAGCTTTGTAGAGTAGTTGTTGTCTATAAAGACGAAAATTAGCAAAAGATAGATGGTTTTTATCGTCGGGGCTTTACAAAACTAAAAAGAAACGAAAGATTTAAATAGTTAAGGTAATAGTAAATATTACTATGGGAATTACTAAAATAACAAGGAATTATCAGGTTACACTTCCAAAAGATGTAAGAGAAGTCAGTCAACTTAGTGTTGGAGATAAAGTACTGGTTTTGGCAGCCGGAGGAAAAATTGAATTAATATGTATGAAAAAAGGAATTATTGAAAAGGCAGCAGGATTATGGAAGAATTTAGATGAAACTGGAGTAGAATATGAAAGAAGATTAAGAAAAAAATGGAAAAAAAGAAAAATATATTGATTGATACTAATGTTTTTGTGGACTATTTGAGAAATTTTGCTCCATCTATTGAGTTTTTTAAGTCTATTGTAGATGAAGAAAATATTTTCTTTTCAGCAATAAGTGAAACAGAACTTGTTGCCGGTTCAGCTAATGAAGATCCTGAGAAAAAGAAAATTTTGATGGCATTTCTTGCAAATTTAAGAAAGGTTCCAGTAGATAACCCTTTAGTAGAATATGCTGGCGATATCTCTAGAAAATATAGTTTAGATGTGCCTGATGCTATTATTGCTGCAAGTGCACTTTATAAAAATGCAAAACTAATAACAAAAAATTCAAAAGATTTTGAGAATATATCTGGGCTAGAAGTTGAAGAACCATATTAAATTTTTATTTGATGTGCTAAATAATTAAAGTGCCGGAATTTTTCTTTTCTTTATTTTAACTTTGCCTTTCTTTTCTTTCTTTAATCGCTCCTTAAAGTCTGAAATTAAAAATATGTATAGAATTTCAAGTATTCCAATAGTATGAATAAGAAGAAATACTGCAAACCATATTGAATGGTCTTTTTTTGCTGCTTTCCATAATGCCAATCCTTTCCATAACAAGCTCCACGCCGATATAATAAGCAATAACCATAGGGGAAGGCCGATTATTTCGGATAGTGTTGTTAGAGATGTTTCGGCTGACATAAGCCGATAAGGGAAGTGTCCCTTATAAACTCTTTGATTGAGTTTGGTGAACGGTTTTTAAGGCTTTATAAAAAAAAGAAAAAAAATAAAGAAAATGCTTAAAAATTTACTAACCCCGCAGCTTGCTGCGAATTTTGAAATAAAGGGGGTGTTGTGGCACTATTTTCATTCTATATACCTCGCCTTCTCTATTTAGTTAAATCTCTATGTAACTGCAATAACTCTTCAAGATCTCCGAGACTAGACGCAGCAATATTTTCTTCCCCAGTTACTCTTATACCTGCGCCATTCGGGCTTTTATTTCCATTTATATCAATTGGATACACTTCTATATTCCCTGTTTCTGTTTTTACTCTTATACCTGCGCCATTCGGGCTTTTATTTCCATTTATATCAATTGGATATGCTTCCATTTACTATAAACCTCCTTTCACAGCATTTTCTAGAACCATTTCTATTTCTGAATGTCCTTGTCTATAGTTTGAATCTGTATGCATCAGTATAACATGCACCAAATCTTCAAAACCTTCATGTTCGCCGATAATCGCATTTGAATAAAGATAAGTTTCGCCACGCATTACATCAATACGATAAACTTGTTGGCCTTCATCAAAATGATACATATCGCCTACATTTATCTTGATATTAGAGATATCTCCCTCATAAAAATTGTATGTTGAATGAGAGATGCCTGCTGAGAAATGAGGTGGCAGTTTCCTCCAGTTTTTTACTTTCTTCGCTATATTAAGCATGTCTTTCAATTTTGGTTTTCTTGCAGTTTTATTTTCCATTGTTATAGTTAATCAATTCTCTTTAACACTCCTGATGGAATTATTTCTCTTTCATGGCTTAGTATGTCATCTTTGACAACAATTTTTTCAATGTCGCCGCCAGTTATTCTTGTCATTTTGTCTTTGTCAACCGCCCAGTCACATCCGATATTGTCTCGTGATGCTTGATATTCTTTGATAACTACATCTCCAGACAACACATCTTCATAGACCTCTATGTCTCCAGAATAAAAAGGGGAAAGAGAACTTCCTTTGTCGTGATACACAGTATATTCTTGCATTGAGCCACCCTTCAATATAACCTTGACTGTTTTTTTATTTGTCATTGTAAAATATCCTCCTTGCCCATCAAAATTGCATCTTCTAAATCCATTTACTATAAACCTCCTTTCAAATAATTACTTATTTTCATAACAAATTATAAGCTAAATTAAATATAAAGTGTGGCTACCGCCGTATACGTAATTGGTAATTTACAACACCGTAGAGTACGATATTATAAATGGGAAAGATATATATAATAAAAGAGAATTATAGTTTCATGGATAATAGTTCTTTTGAACAGTTTGGCATGACAAAAGTAGAATCCCAAGTATACTCTAATCTTTTTCTTTTACGTGAAACTAAAATAGGAGAATTAATTAAAAAAACAGGATTGCATAGAGGAACAGTTTTTAACGCTTTAAATGATTTAATTGGAAAAGGTTTTGTTTCATTTAAAAATATTGATGGAGTGCGGTATTATGCCTTATCACCACTAAAAGTTTTTGAAGAAAAGATAATTCAGAAACAAGATGAAATATCCTCATTGAAGAAACATCTTAGGCAAATCCAAGAGGATAATCTATTTAATTCTCACTCATTGACTAATAAACCTTCTGTTAAAGTATTAAGCGGAAAAGACGGTTTCAAGTCTTTTTTCTCTGAACTCTTTGAATTAGTTAGTACATCAAAAGAGGAATATCTTTTTTTTGGAAAAGGCAATGAAACAATAGAACATCTTGGACTGGATTATTATATAAGAACTCAAGACCTGAAGAGAAAGCTAGGTATAAAAACAAGAGCAATTTTAAGTTCAGAATCTAAAAATAAACCTGTTTCAAAATATGCGCATGCTGAAATAAGGTATCTTCCCTTTAAATATAACAGTCCAATGTATACATGGATATTTAAAAATAAAGTTGTGATAGTTATGTGGGATACAAACCCCATTCTAACTACTATTATTGAAAGCGAAGAGGTTGCAAATGGTTATAGAAATATCTTTGAAAGTCTTTGGTCAGTAATAGAACAGAATCAGGCAGAGTATAATCCTCGCCATTTCTTCAACTATTATAAATTTTTTCAAAATGCTAAAGATTCAATAGATATTCTGGATATATGCTGTATGGAGCCGTTACACGAAGGAAGAGAAAAGATTATAGAACTATTGAAATCTGGGAAAAAAATAAGGATATTAATCTCAAAAACTAATTCTAATAATTTTAAAAGAAGGGTTAAACTTGAAGAAAACTTCTTAAAAAATTTAGAAGAAAGCCGAATATTATATGAGCTTAAATCAGCAAAAGCAAATTTAAAAGATATAATTGCAAGAGTTCCTGGAAATGGACTGGAAGTTAGAGAGTTTGATCTGCCCCCTAACCATTGTATTATAATATTAAATAGCAATCTTATTTTTTACAATAGGTATGGTAAATCTAAAGGCGAATATGGCTCAGCAGAAAAAGGCAGGGTTTTCTTAAAAAAAGAAGATAAAGAATTTCTTATTGCCGAGAAAGTTTTTGAATCTTACTGGAAAAATGCAAAGCCAGTAAATCTCAATTAAAATTTTTCTCCCTGTCTTGTAACAGCACAAGATTTATATATTGCTTATTTTTGCTGTAGGAGGAAATTATACAATTTGTAGTATAATTAGAAGATAAGGCATACTACGGGTTGTATATTTAATATAATGAGGTGCATTTACTGCAACAGCGGGGAAACAGAAGTAACAGACACGCGCGAGAGCCCAGATGGAACAAGAAGAAGGCGCGAGTGTGTCAAATGCAAGAAAAGATTCACTACATACGAAAGTGTAGCCGAAAGCGAGATAATCGTTGTAAAAAAGGACAAACGGCGCGAGAAATTTTCGCGCGAGAAATTAAAAGCCGGAGTAATGAGGGCTTGTGAGAAAAGGCCAATCCATACAGATAACATAGACAAAATGATAAACGAGATTGAAGAAAAACTCAAAAAAAGAGGAAAGGAAGTGCCAAGCTCTCTGATAGGCGAGCTTGTTATGAGCAAGCTGAAGAAACTTGATTCTATTGCTTACATAAGATTCGCATCTGTGTATAGGGAGTTTAAGGACATAGGCGACTTGAGAAAAGAAATAAGGGGGCTTGAGTAAGATGGGAAGAGTAGGGATTAACGGAGGAGATGGAAAAGCCGCAGTTAAAATCAATAGCGGAAGAAATAGAATTGCAGGACTTATTAAAGTTTATCAAAATTACTCGCCAAAAATTCTTAGTTCATATGATTCTAATAGGCATATAAGAGTTGATGAGGCACATACCCTCATAACTGACGGGGGCTTGAATTTAGATTCATTGAAAGAAGCTGTTAGATGTCATCAAATTCATACTTACTCTTTTAAAGGAATTGAATATTTGGATAGATTAGACCTTGGTAGAGTTTATCATAAAGTAAAAGAAAAAACCAGAGGGCTTAGAATTGAGCCATATTTTACTAAAGGGATTGAAAAGCCATTTGAAAGTGTCGGCGAATATGGAAAAAGAAATGTTCAAATCTGGGATAGCAAACACGAATCTCTTATTTTTGAAATGAAAGGTGCGGTTTTTCCTGTTAGCTGGGATGAAAATGATTCAAGAATAGTTGCCCAAAAATATTTTTACAAGCCAGACCGGCCTGAATGGAAGGAAAAACTTAAAGATGAATTAGGCAGCGAACATGAGTCAGATATACGCCATTTAATAAATAGGGTAACAAACTTTTTTGTTAATGAAGGAGCAAAACTAGGATATTTTGCCACTGAAGAGGATGCAGAAGTATTTAGAAGAGAGCTTAATTTTTTACAAATAAATAGAATGTTTGCATTTAATTCTCCTGTTCAATTTAACGCAGGACTTTTTACAGAATACGGAATAAAAGGCAGTCCAGGAATAAACTACTGGAAAAATAAAAAAACCGGCAAGATTGAGAAAATTAAAGATGGCTGCAACATAAAACCCCAGTGTCATGCTTGTTTTATCAATGGACCAAGAGATTCACTTGAAGAAATATTAATGCATGGCGTAAATGAAGGCGGAATATTTTCTTCTGGCTCTGGAATAGGGCAGAATATCGGAGATTTAAGAGCGTCAGGAGAAAAATTGTCAAGCGGGGGACAGGCTTCTGGACCAATGAGTTTTTTTAAGTTTTATGATAATATAGCTTCAACAATAAAATCCGGTGGAAAAAGCAGAAGAGCTGCAAGAATGACTATAATGGATCAATCGCATCCAGATATACTTAAATTTGTAAGAAGCAAGGTATACGAAGACAAAAAAGCGCTGATTTTAATGCAAAATGGTTATAGTGGAGGAATGGATGGCGAAGCTTTTACAACAGTAGCTTTCCAAAACACTAATATTTCTATAAGGCTTGATGATAATTTTTTCAAACAGCTTGAAAAAGGCGGAGAAATAGAATTAAAAAGAATAACCGATGGCGAGGTTGCTGGAAAAATATCTGCGGATAGATTCTTAAAAGAGATTTCTTTTGGGGCATGGCGTGTCGGTGATCCGGGGGTGCAATATGATACTAAAATACAAGAAATGCATACTGCAAAAAACTCTGGAAGACAAAGGGCCTCAAATCCCTGCTCCGAATATATGTTTTTAAATGATACCTCTTGCAATCTTGCTTCACTCAATCTTTTAAGCTTTGCTGATGAAACTGGAAATTTTGATGTTGAAAAATATATGAAAGCTATCAGATTAGTGACCATAGCTCAAGATATAGCAAATGATGCCTCATCTTATCCTGTTGAAGAAATTGCAAGAATAAGCCCCGAATTCAGAACAATAGGCATAGGCTATGCAAATCTTGGCGCCCTATTAATGCGGCGAAGACTGGCTTATAATTCAGATAAAGGAAGAGATTTCGCAGCGGCTCTAACAGCCATACTCACTGGAAAGTCTTATGAGACTTCAGCCGAACTTGCTGAAAAAATAGAGCCATTTGTGCATTATGAATTTAACAAAAAACCTATGTTAGATGTTATAAAACAACATGCTAAAAATTTAGATAATGTTGATTGGACTTTTGTTCCTAAAGAGCTAAAAGAGGCAGCTTATTCGGTATGGGGCAGAGTTATTGATAAAGGCAGTAAAAATGGATTTAGAAATGCACAGGCAAGTGTTCTTGCTCCTACTGGAACCACATCTTATTTGATGGGCTGTGATACAACAGGAGTTGAGCCAGCTATCTCACTAAGAATTTATAAAGAACTTGCAGGGGGCGGAATGCTCACTTTGACAAATAGAGAACTGCCTAACGCATTGAGAAATCTTGGTTATGATGCGGGGCAAATTAGCGATATAGAAAAATTCGTTTTGGCTAATGGCAGTGTAATAAACGCACCGCATTTAAGTCCTGAACATTATGAGGTTTTTGATACTGCTTTTGGAAATTCTAAAGGTTTAGGAAGCATCGATTTCGAGGGGCATGTAAGAATGCTCGGAGCTGTTCAGCCATTTGTATCCGGAGCAATTTCAAAAACAAACAATCTACCTGAAAAAGCGACAGTAAAACAAATTTATGAGGGGTTTGTTCTTGGACATAATCTGGGCTTAAAAGCAATGGCTGTTTTTAGGAATAACAGCAAACCAATAAGCGCTTTGAACTTTGGAAGCCAGAATGGAAGAGTATTAAAGCGGGGAGAAAAAGAGGATCTGCCGCCACAAAGAATAGCGTATGAAACAGAAGTAAAGATTGCGGGACAGCCTTTGCATATAACTATCAATGAGTATCCAGATGGAAGACCTGGACAGATTACATTTTTAGCGTATAAAGCGGGTTCAACATTAAAAGTATTGTTGGAAACTCATGGCATTAGCGCTTCAAAATCATTAAAAAGAGGTGTTAATCTTGAAGATGTGTTATCTGCTTGGGAAGGGTGGGAATGTGAGCCAAAAGGATTTGTTCAAGGAGACTCATGGATAAAACAGGCGCTTTCGCCTTTAGATTATGCCGCCAAGTTTATTAAATTGCATTATTTAGGAGATTTAAGTGTTGCAAATGAAAAAGAAGGACTTAATAAGCTCCAGTTAAGAGGTTATAAAAATGGTGCTTTCAGGACATACGAAAGGATGAAAATTGATGATTGGGATATAGAGCAGGTTTTGAGAGTTGATGAACTCGGCGGTTTTGAAATCTCTGTTGGAGAAGAATCGGGAAGAGAAAATAATGAAACTCCCAATCATAATAACAACCTTAATAATTCACGTGGAGTTACTTGTAATGCTTGTGGGAGGGTTATGACTCAGACAGCTCCGAATTGCTGGGAATGCAAAGGATGCGGCGATAAGCATGGCGGATGCGGGCAGTAATAATAAAAAAATGCTTAAAAATTTGCTAACTCTTTATAAAAAAATTGCCTAAAAATTTGCTATCCCTATGTCAAAGTGCTTTAAAATT
>CAYITH010000022.1:0-9328 GCA_964366295.1 Candidatus Woesearchaeota archaeon
TCAAATTGACTGCGGCAAGACCGCAGGGTATTAAACCAATTTGAAAATAAAAGCATAAATAATATATTTTTGATTTTTCATTTTTGGTTAATATTTTTTATGTATTTAATAATATCTCCTATCGCCTTTCCAAACAAAAAAACAAAAAAAATGTAAAACTAATCAGCCTCTTTCGTTCACTCTCTTTTTAAATGAGCATTAGAGTTTTATCTGCCTTTAAGCTGCTTCCAAGCCAATTCAAAAAGTTGTTCTACTGCCTGCGCAAAGAACGGCGTATTGACCCAAATGCCGAGGTCATAGTTTGGATGAACCTTATCATCATCCAACAGCATGAACATCAGCTGTTCGCTGTCTATTAACGCAAATCTTGCTTTCATTCCACCAAGATTTTTCACTTCTGCAACACTGCTCAATTCCTTGGCTACACTTGCGTTTTGCTGCGTCAATGGCGCCGCAATTCTTATTTTAACCCCTCTTTTCTTTGCCTTCTCAAGACTCACCATAAGGGCTTCCATCTTTCTATTAAGGCCATCAGCAGTTGTTACAATAGTCACTGTTCTTTCAGCGCTTCTTATCAGCATATCAAGATGGTTGTACAGATTGTTTCTTCCTCTCAAGCTTCCTGTCAAATCGCCAGGCTCTACAAACTTTACCCCATCTGTGAAAAGAGACATAAGTTCTTTCAACACTTCTTCTCCTTTCAATCTCTCAAGGCGCTTGCTTTTTTCTTGCGCTTCTATCACGAGATTTTTCTTGACACGCTCAACAACTTCTTCTGGCTTCAATGCTACAAACTTTATTGGCTTGCCTAACTTCATCACTATGAATCCTTTTTTTTCAAGGCTTTCAAGAATGTCATACGTTCTGCTTCTTGGCACATCGCTTATCGTGCTCAACTCGCCGGCAGTCGAAACACCTCTTGACAACAATGCAGTCCAAACCTTGACTTCATAAAGATTCAAGTCAAATATCTTCCTCAGCCTGCTCAAAAATTCTTCCTTTACTATCATGTTGGTTGTTACTTTTAATTGAAAAATTAAGATTTAAAGAGTATTTAAACCTTTTTCTCCCGGAGTGAATATTTTCACCCCTCACTTCTTAAACAAAATACCTACTTTTTCCTCTTTTATTTTCTCAATTTTTATGTTTTTATCGTCGGTAATATTGGAATGATTCGCTATTTCGAGCTTTCTGGAGTTAGTTCTTTCCTTGATAAACTCTTCAAAACTGCCTATTTTTTGTCGCAGATTATCAGTGACAAGCAGTATCAGCGAGATAGTGTCGCTTTTTATAAGCCCTGCCTCTTTCCTTAATGCCTGCACTTTTCTTGAAATCTCGCGCGCAAACCCTTCTGCCTCAAGTTCTGGAGTCATATTAACATCAAGCTTGACAGTTATAGTGTCTGCCTTCTCAACTCTGTTAAAAAAAACTTTTTTTACATTCAGCTGATTTTTCACAAGCTCTTTCATCTCATCATTTAAATTAAACTTTGCTGTTATATCTGCAGATGCCAATGGCCACTTCAGCCCGATTTTTGCGCAATCCCTTTCTTTCAGCCCTGTTTCTATGACTTTCAGCAGATTGGCGAAATCTTCTTCAAGCTTTGCGTCAATTTTTTTCGCGTCGTGTCGTGGCCACGAAGAAAGATGAATCGACTCCTCACTAACAATCTTTCTCTCGCGCAGCTTCTGCCAGATTTTTTCCGCAATAAACGGCGCAATAGGAGCAATTAGCAGAAGAACATTTTTTTCAATCTCTTTTAAAGTATCTCCTGCTTCGTTTGTTCTGTCTCTTATAATCTTAATATATCTTTTGCTTAAATCTTCAACCAAAAAAAGTTCAATTTCCCTGATTGCCTCAAAAAATTTTGTGTCATCATAATATTTTCCAGAGTTTTCTATTGTGGAATGAAGTCGGGACAATATCCATAAATCTTCTATCTTTTTTGATTTTTTTTGATTTTCCAATTGTGATATAAATGCCGAAACATTATCCAAAACCCTGAAAAAGTTTCCTATCTCAGCAAAATCTTTTTCATCGTACGCAAAATTGTCTCCTTTTGAAACCTTCGCAAAATAATATCTGAGAAAATCCCGGTTATACTTGGATATTATATCTTTTGGAGATATAAAATTTCCAAGAGACTTTGACATTTTTTTCTTTCCTAAATCCAAAACCATTCCATGAACAGCTATAAACTTCATCGGGCTCTTTCCAAAGGCAATTTCTGAGAGTATTAACTGGGAATTCCACCATCCTCTTATCTGGTCCATTCCTTCTATGTTCAAATCAGCAGGCCAAAATTTCCCGAAATTTTTTTTATCTTTTGGGAAGTTAAGCGCAGCCCAGCTGCTCACTCCAGAATCAAACCACACATCTAAAACAGCGGATATTCTTTTCATTTTGCCTCCGCACTTGCAATTAATAAAAATATTATCAATCTCTGGCTTGTGCAAGTCCTTAATTTTTTTCTTTGATAACCTTTCAAGTTCATCTCCTCCGCTAATAACCTTTCTTTCTTTGCATTTTTCGCAGACCCATATGGGCAGTGGAGTTCCCCAGTATCTTTCCCGAGATATCGGCCAGTCTCCAATTCCTTCAAGCCAAGCTTTCATTCTTTCCCTCCTCCAGCTTGGCTGCCATTTTATTTTATCATTTTCTTTCAATAATTTTTTCTGTATCTCTGAAATCTTGAAAAACCACTGCGGTACAGACATCATCAGCAATGGGGTTTTGCATCTCCAGCAGATTGGATAATCGTGGCTGTATTGATGTTTGTAAACCAGCGCATGGTCTCTTTCAAGATCTTCTATTATTTCTTTATCCACAATGCGGGCAATTTTTCCAGAGTATTTTCCAGCTTCTTCTGTAAAGCTTCCATCCAGCCTCAAAGGACTTAATATATCCAGATTATATGTTTTTGCCGCATCAAAGTCTTCTTTTCCATGCCCTGGCGCAGAATGGACAAGCCCTGTGCCCTCTTCAAGATTAACATATCTTGCTGAAAGTATAATCTTGTAGGCGTTCTTTGTTTTTATATTAAGATATTTTGACAATGGATTAGTGTATTCTCTCCCTTCAAGCTCTTTTCCAAAAAATTCTTTTTTAATTGCAAAGCCTGTCTCGATAGAGGACATTATTTTTTCAAGCAAGTCCTTTGCCAGAATCCACACTTCTCCATTGGTTAACTCTGCTTCAACATACTTCATATCTGGATGAGCCATTATCCCAGTATTTGCAGGCAGTGTCCATGGGGTGGTAGTCCATATAATAAAGAACTTATTTTTCTCATCTGTCGGAAATTTCACATATACTGCAGTGTCATCTTGTTTCCTGTATTCTATCTCATTATAAGCTACAGCTGTCTCGCACCTAGGGCAGATGTGGACAGGGTATTTTCCTAGATACAGCATTTTCTTTTCCTCAGCTCTTTTAAATGTCCACCATATTGCTTCTATATACTCTTTATCCAAGGTTACATATGGATTTTTCCAGTTCATCCATACCCCAAGATTCTTGAATTCAGAATTCATAACCTCAATGTATTTTGTTGCAAACTCCTTGCATTTTCCAATAAATTTCTTCACGCCGTATTTTTCTATATCTTTTTTTGATTTTGTTCCTATCTCTTTCTCAATTTGGAATTCTATTGGCACTCCATGCGTATCATATCCTGGCCTGTCAAAAACATTAAATCCCTGCAGTCTCTTAAATCTCATTGCAATATCTTTCGAAATCTTATTCAGTGCAGTTCCCATATGTATGCTTCCGGTAGCATACGGAGGCCCGTCCATAAGATAATATGGTTTTCCCTTTTCATTCTTCTTGATAGATTTTTCATAAATCCTGCTCTTTTCCCAAAATTCAAGAATTTCTTCTTCTGTTTCAGGCGTTTTTTTGTTTGTCATTTTTATATCTCGTGATATTCCCTTTTATACTTTTTTGTTTTCAAAATTTGGGTTTAATACCCTGCAGCTTGCTACGAATTTTGAAAGACTGAAAATGCTGATTGTCGAAGACAAAAAAATTTGCGATGAATACCCTCACAGCTTGCTGTGGGGTTAGCAAATTTTTAAGCATTTTCTTTATTTTCAAAATTTGTTAATGCATTATTTAATCTTCCTGTTAATCTTTCAATCTCTTCTAATTCTTCTCCAAGAACTTTAGGATACTCTGTAAGCAGTCTTCCATAATCCTTAACAAAACTGACAAACTCTTTTGATACTCTAGCATTGGAATTTCCGGATAAAAATGATATTGCCATTGCCCGTATTCCTGTGAAATTCTCCCTTAATTTTAAAATTTTCCTAACTTGTCCACAGGAATATCCTGCTTCTTGCTCATAAACTTCAGGTGCAGTATAATTTTCAAGTGTATGAGCCTCCATAAAAATTCTGGTACATTTCACAATGTACAAATTAGATAATAATAGCTATAACTCCAATATTTACAGAAACTGCCTTGTAGCTGGAAGGTGTTGTAGCCATCTTTCTTCAACAATAAGCCCATTTATAAATTTTTTGTTGCTAGTGCAGTATATATTATTCGTCTGAAAGACCAGATAGGGATGAAAGATTATTGCGTAAAGTTCTTCAAGACAATAAATTTAATATTGTAACGCATGGACTGCTTCTCCATATCTATGGGAGATATACAGATAAAGGTTTATGGCTTGGCCATTACTCACATGATAGTAGAGTATTCATTAAATATAATGTTTGTGGAGATGTTCTGAAAAATTTTAAGCAAATTTCTGAAGCTGTTGAGCTTAGAACCGTGCTCCGTTTAAACCATATTCCTTATGACGAGCATCCACCCGCGAGAGATGTCCGGGAAATTTTTCATAGCAAGTCCCTTTGCTTGGCGCAAATAGCTGATTTGTTGAAATAATAGATATAGCAAAGGACGCTGATAGGAGCAGAATATTGTTATCCTTGACGATATATCAATACTATAAAGAAAATGCTTAAAAATTTGCTAACCCCACAGCAAGCTGTGGGGCATTCATCGCAAATTTTTTTGTCTTCGACAATCAGCATTT
Organism: Candidatus Woesearchaeota archaeon; assembly: GCA_964366295.1. Classification (GTDB taxonomy): domain Archaea; phylum Nanobdellota; class Nanobdellia; order Pacearchaeales; family GW2011-AR1; genus CAYITH01. The sequence goes on from CAYITH010000022.1 coordinate 5,042, forward strand.
TCATTCTGTCAAAAACTTTGCGAAATGGAAAGTTTAAGTTTTTGAGCACTGTCAGAAATTCTATTTCTGAAGTTTCAAAATTCGCAGCAAGCTGTGGAAAACAATTTGCTCTTGAGTAAAATATTTTTCAATTTGCAAGAGCAAATCGTTTTGGGGTATTAAACCCAAATTTTGAAATAAAAGGCATTAAGTTGAGAATTATTATTCCAGCGCCGATTGTGTGATATGGTTGAATTGTCATTTTATGCTCCTAGTATTAATATTATTTCTATGGCGAGTAGTGTTCATACTTTACTTTATCACAAAAAGCTGGTTGTCTTGAACATTAAAAATCCCTAATCTTGCGCCAGCATCAAGCCAGCCGTGGGCGTAATTGACTGCAGCAAAAGAGTTGACAAAGTCATTATTTTTCATGAAATGAAGAGCATCAGAAAAATATGCCAAAACCATGTTTATTATTTCTTCGGCTTCTTGCTTTCTTTCTTTTTTTATGCGCTTTTTAGCAATTTCCAGAGCTTTTTCAGTTACATTCAAGTATTTTTCAAGCTTTTCTTTTGTTATTGTGTTTTCCATATTCTTTTATAAATTGCTACCTGTTTAAAACATTTGCCCATTTAACAAGTTTTGTATAATTAGCTTGTAGATTGTGACTTTAAATATTTATCTTAATTGGTAAATATATCTCATACTTTGCACTACATTTTTTGTCAAATATATATAAGGTTTTTTTGAGTTTTATCTGGCTTTGTGCGCAGTAATGTTTATAAAGCTGAATTATGTAATTTTTTTAATTAAAAAAAGAAGGATGATGAGTTACACTACATTTATTTTTGATATTTTTGCATAGTGTGAACCATTTAAAAATAATTTATGGTTTATAAAAAGTATATAAAAAAAGACGGCAAGGTTTATGGAGCATATATTTACCGAAGCAGGAGAGATGGAGATAAGGTAGTAAGTGAGTATGTGGGAAAAGAGGTTTATAATAATGGTGGATTTAATAAGAGTTATTTGCTTATTTTAATCTCTTTCATCGTTGGAATTTTTGCTTTATTTTATTTTTATCCATCTTTTTTCAAGCAGACAGGATTTGTTGCACTACAACTTGAGCCTTCTTACACTAGTGGAGATTTGATTAAAGGTAATTTGCGAATGAATTTAGAAAGCGGAGAGTTTATACCTGCTGAGTCTATTGTAAGGGTTAGTTTAGGAGAGGGAGTTAAAGAATTGCCTTTGTCTCAGTTAACTTCTGTTTTTCCTATTGATGGCGATTTTTATGTTTCTGGGAAGCAAATTAGCGGAAGAGGCATGGGTTTTGGAAGTGTTAGTGGCAGTGGAGTGGTTTCTTTTCAGCTGGAGATAATAAAAAAACAGGCTGAATCTGGGCAGTCCATCGGAGGAGTAGAAAAAATGCCCGGAGTTGGTATTCCCTCTGAAGAAGGGCAAGAGGAAAAATCTGGAAATGAGCAGAATGAGCAGGCAACGCAGGAAGAAGAAGCAGAAGAGCAGTTAGGAGAACAACAGAAAATACAACAGCAGGAACAAACGCCAAGCGAGGCAGCACAGGAACCACAAGAGGCAGGGCAGTCTGTTTCTAATGAAGATACTCAACAGGCTACTGCAGAAGAAACTCCACAAACACAACAAGAAACTCAAACAAGCCCAGAACCGGAAGCTCCAGCTTCTGCGGATTATTCTGTGAGTGTGCCTGAATCTGCTGGAGTGGGAATAACAGGGGCTGTTACAGGGCTTGTTTCTCTTGATATAGAATCGCAAGGAAACATAATTTCTGGAAGTGTTTCTGCTGATGCTCCATTTAGCTATACATTAGAAGAGGGAGAAAGTTTAAGGATTATAAGCGGAAGTGTCAAGGCGGGCGATAAACAATTGAGCGATAATGTGTTAAACCTTGTGGCAGAAGGCAATAATGCAAAGATAACTACGGATTATAATGAAACTTCTATTGCTGGAGCAAGCGTTTTGAACATTAATCTTGGAGAGTTTGGAATTAAGGCAAGCGAGGGAGAGTTAAAAGTGGAGATAGTTTATAATGGGCAGAGTTTGGCAAGGGTTGTTAAGGAAATTGTTTTGAGTGAAATTGCTGAAGTGCCAAAAGTTGAGGAGAATAAGACTATGGAAAAATCTGCGGATAAAATATTGCCAGACCGAAATTTTAGCGCTGTTTTAGCGGAAAATTTAACCAAAGTTGGAAATTTAAATATTGAAAATGTCACGCTTGAGCTTAATGGAAGTGTTGTGCGAATAAGCACGCAGAGGCAAAGAGTAATTGTTGGCAAGCCCGTTAAGTGGGTGAAGCAAATTAGTGTCGAGACACCAGAAGTTGTGGAAAATGTCACGCTTGTTGTTCCTGCTGCTGCTGAAAATATCTCTGTGAAGGCTGTAGGAAATGTTGTTAGCAGTGTTGAAGGTGTTGAAAGCGGCAATGTTTCTATGCCTGTTGCGGTGGAGATGCCAATTGTTACAGATTCTGTTACAGGAGCTGTTACTGCTTCTTTTGACAAGCAAGAAAATAGTTTAGTGTCTGCGGTTTTTAGAAGTGTTGGAAATTTCTTTTTGAGAGTTGCGAGAGTTACGGGCTTTGTGATTAGCAATGAACCCGAAAGTGCTGGAGAAAAAGAGGTAAATATAGATGTGGAGAGCAACACTACCAACTATGAAATTGAGTATACTACGCCTGGGCCAGAGGCGTTTGAGGAAGAAACAGATTTTGGAAAGCGGGTTGTCGTGTCAGCGCCAGATGAGTTGGGATATACTGATGTTTTGACTTATACCTCTATTGATAAAAAAATTAGAAGTCCTGATAGTGTTAAAGTTTATTGGATTGTGGATAATGTGAGAGTGGAACATCAGTTTGATGCTTTTGATAATGATGAAAATGGGTATATTGAGCGTATTGAGTGGGCAACACCCCATCTTTCAAACCAAACTTTTGAAGTGACAATACAGGTTTTAAATGTGCAGAGCTATCCTCCTCTTGGAGGGAATTGGACTGTCAGGTTTAATACGACTGGAGTAGCGAATTTGACAATTTCAGCTTCAAATGGTACCACTTATCCAGAGTTTTATTTAGACAGCAATTTTACAACACAAGATATTTTGCCGAGCGAGTTGAGGTGCGGAGATAATGTGCTGTGGAGCAGAAATCCTGCTTTTTCTGCGGAGAATGTAAGGTTTGTTGATTTTGATGGTGTTGAAAGAAAAATTGAAGAATCTTTAGATAAGAGTTATAGTCTCGCGGGGATAAAAGTAATAGATTATTTTTGCAATGAAACTGCGAATCATACCGTTATTGAGCTGACAACTGGGAAGCATTACCAGAAATTTACTTTTGGCTACGAGGAGGCTTATGCTTATAATGATGTTGGGCCGGGTTGCACTGCTGGTGGTTATACTAATGGGACTGGGCAGGCTTGCGCTAATGTTGCGACTTGCACTGGAGGAGGCGCTTGTTCCTCTTACTCCGATATGCCTACTTGTACGGCAAACTCTCCTCCATGCTCTTGGATGCCCGGCAGTGATACCACTTGTATTGATGCTGATGCAGATAATACCATGGAAGCAACAGATTATTGTCATTTGAATACTGAATGTTCTGGTCATGTCGGGGCGTCGTGTAATTATTATAATAATCCTTCAACAACTACTGGAATTTGCGCACTTGGCGGAGCTTCGGGTTCTGATTGCACTGTTTCGGCTGTTTCTGGTGAATTTGGAACTGGCTTAACAGGAGGAAGTGCGGCTAATTTTCATAATGGCAATGAAAATTATACTTGCACAGATGGCGGAGCAGTAGGCAGGATTTGTTCTACTTCAGGAGGATATGACCCTTCTGCGGGAGGATATTGTGTGGGTGGCACATGCTCTTCTGCAAGTCTTGCTGCTTTGAATTGTACAGACCAAACTTGTTCAACGAGTGATGTAAGTCTTACAAGTCTTACAACATCCTGCAACGGCAGTTACGCATGTGATTCCAGTTCTGCTTCAACTGGTTTTGCGCAAGATGGAATTTGTGCCTCTTCGGGCACTTGCGTAACATCAGCGCACGTTTGCTATAAACCCTCGTGGAACATGTATCTCAGCAATGGTTGCGATAACGCAGCAAATTGTTTGAATGGAGATCCTTGCGATGCAACATTAACAAATGGGAACTTTGATTCAACTTATGGAACTTGTTCTGGAACGAGCTGTGTTGTTGCTGGTGGGGGGGGCGGTGGAGGCGGAGGCACATTTTACATACCAAACACTGGATTGACAGTGAGTTTTTAC
>CAYITH010000023.1:0-9086 GCA_964366295.1 Candidatus Woesearchaeota archaeon
GCTCTGCTTTTGGCGTTTGTAATGCTGGATTAAGAACAAGAACTTGCACTGACTAAAATAATTGCGGAACAACAATGTAAAGACCGCCTTTGAGTGAAACATGCCAGAGTGTTGAAAGCACTTGCACTGATACTGATAATGGGTTTGACATATTTACAAGTGGAAGCGTTAGTGTTGGCGGAATAACATATAATGATATGTGCAATGCAAGTGGAGTTTTAGAGAGAGCTTGTAATGAACAGGGACAGTTAGTTTCACAAAGCTTTGCTTGTGCGGTTTGCAAGGCAGATGGAAGGTCTTGCCAGACAGAGTTTGTAACACCTTCACCTACTCCGACACCAAGTCCAACACCTACTCCGACACCGACGCCATCCCCTGTACAAGAGGATATATACTCAATTTTGAGCAGTATAGAGAGCACTGCTAATCACGGGTATAAAGGATTGATTGGAAAGAATGCGCAGACAATTGACAGCATCGGAATGATTGATTTGGCTGGAAAATTCAAGATAAGCCAGACAAATACTGATTACTCTTATGGCAATGATGTTAGTAATGTTGATGGTAAGTTGGTAATAGTTGGTGGGCCTTGCGTGAATATGTTTGCCAGAGAGTTGTATAATAATAACAAGTTTGCATATGGATGCAGCAACTGGCCGGGAGGCGGAGACTTTGCTGTAGCTGAATTTGTAAAAGATGGGCTTGGAGACGGAAAAGATGTTATATTTATAGCAGGGACAAGAGGAAGCGACACAAGAGAGATGGCAAAGATTGTCAAACAATACAAAGATGCAGACAAAGAAGCAAAGTTTAAAGCAGGCAAGAAATTATGCAAGAGCTTTAGTTCTGGAAAGCCAAGATTCTGCCAAGAGGATTTGGGATTGAGCGATGATGAGGCGTTGTGAGTGTGAAGATGGAAAGGACAATTAAACCCTCCTTTGAAATAAAGAGAGATATTATTAGAGGGGTAATTACTGGGTTGATAATTGGAGTTATCATGTTAATATTGGATCCTGTAATCCGGATTATGCCGAGCCTTAAACAAAGTATATTTCCTGTATTTTTTATGATTATAATTGTTGGAGTAATATTATCTTTAAAAAATAAAGAAAGGAAAACTTCAACTATACAAAAAATAGCGAGCTTTATTTTATTCTTTGTTGTCGCATCTTTAGTGTTTATCTTATTTTTATATATTCTTGCCTCGCTGGCAATTGGCGGAGTGATTTAATATTTCAATCTTGTATGGTGGTGATTTTTTACAAATACAAGAAGGTTTAAAAATAGATTAATTGTATTACTTTTATGAATGAACTGTTAAAGAGTGTGTTGTTTTCAGTGTTTGTTATTCTTTGTGGAGTGGCAATCGTGCTTTTGTTCAGTGTAGTTGTTTTTGAGAAGCCGTTGGAAATATTTCAGAGTCCGGATGAAAGAGGAGAAAGCTTGAAAAGTTTAGACAGGTTTGATTTGAGAGCGAGAAATTATGAGGGGTATATTGTAGAGTTTAATGAAGAGCCTGCTGTTGAAAGCGAAAGTGTAGAACAAAGCAATGCAGGAATTACAGGAAATGCGATTTCTTCAACGAGGGTTGAGAGAATAAGAAAAGAGAAACAACAAGCAAAGCTAAAAATAAGCGAAATAGTTAAGAAAAAAAGAGGCGACAAGGGGATAAGCAAGACAAAATTGAAGAAAGGAGTTTCTTTAAGTCCTGAAGAAGATTTGATAGAAGATTTAGTTCTCGGAGAGTATGAAAAAGTGTTTAATGGAATTGCTTTGAATATCACAGATGAGGAAGCTGAAGAAATTAAAACTTTGCCTGAAGTGAAAAATGTTTATCCCAACTTGAGGGTTGAAGCGACTTTGATGGATTCTGTGCCTTTGATAGGTGCGGATAAAGTTTGGCAGTTGGATAGCAATGGAAGCAATTGCGCTGAAAGCGGGAAAGAATGCTTGACGGGAAAAGGAGTTACTATAGGAATTATTGATACTGGCGTTGATTACACTCATCAGGATTTAGGTGGGTGTTTTGGAGAGAGTTGCAAAGTAGTCGGCGGTTATGATTTTGTCAATTATGATGATGATCCGATGGATGATCAAGGGCATGGAACACATGTGGCTGCGACTGCTGCTGGAAATGGAGTGTTGAAAGGAGTTGCGCCTGATGCGAAGATTTATGCTTTTAAGGTGCTTGATGCTGAAGGGTCTGGATATTGGGATGATATATTGGCCGCAATTGAGCAGAGCATTGATCCAAATCAAGATGGAAATACTGAAGACAAATTGGATGTGGTAAGTTTAAGTTTAGGGGGAGATTGTGAAAGTGTTTACAACGGAGATTGTGGACCTGATGATCCGGTGTCTACTGCAATTGATAATGTTGTTGATGCTGGAGTTGTTGCTGTTATTGCTGCGGGTAATGAAGGTAATGATGGATATTATGACGAGGGAACAATTGGCACTCCTGGAACAGCAAGGGGAGCAATTACTGTTGGCGCAAGCGATAAATTCAATAATTTAGCTTGGTTTAGCTCCCGTGGGCCAGTTATTGCTGAAGACAAGAGCTTCGCGTTGATAAAACCAGATGTTGTTGCACCTGGGGTGGATATTTGTGCCGCCCAGTCCTCACAGGATACCATTTGGCAAATAGTAAAAGATTATTACGATGAGGACATTCATTGCTTAGACGATAAGCATATAGCTATTTCTGGAACTTCAATGGCTACGCCGCATGTTTCTGGTGTTGTCGCATTGCTTTTGCAGAAGAATCCTGGCTGGACGCCAGAGAATGTAAAAGCTGCGTTAAGGTCTACAGCAGTTCCTTTAGTTCGGGATGAAGATTCAGATGCAGCTTCGGTTTCATACAGTCTTAATGATGTTGGGTATGGCAAGGTTGATGCCCTTTCAGCTATAAAAGCAGGTAATTTACCTTTAGCCCATTTGGAGACATCTGGGAGAGTTGAAGGCACTATTAATATTCAAGGAACAGCCTCGGGCGAGGGATTTTTGGATTACTCTATTCTGATTGGTGATAGTTATGATACAACCAATTGGAATGTTATTTTTTCGTCTACAACGCAGGTAAATAATGGAATACTGCTCCAAGATTTTTCTACGCTTACTTTAAAGGAAGGTAATTATGTTCTGCGCATTGTTGTTAATAGTGAACAGGGGGCTGTAGAAGACAGGACAATACTTATTGTAGATAATTATGAGCTAAAGATAAGTCAGCCATTGACCTTTGATGTTTATCGTTTAGGAGATCAATTGGATGTCGTCGGCGAGGCAAGAGGACCAAATCTCTATTTAAAATTAGATTATGAGCCAGTTGATTTGGAGAATAAATTGTCCTCCGGAGTGGGGCTTACTATGATTGCTCCAGTTGTTCCTTCTGAAAATAATATCTTCAATGGCGTTTTTGCAAAATGGGATAGTTCTTTTCTTAATTCTGGTGGGGAATATGCTCTTACGGTGAGGCTTCTTAACAATGGAGCCGAAGTGGAAACAAGACAGATTAACATCTCATTTGATCCTACTTTGCGGGAAGGATGGCCGGTGCGTATTTCTTACGGATATTATGAAGATGAAGAAGATGAAGAGTGGGGTGATGAAGAAACAGAGTCTTCAATTAAAATCATTAAAAAACGAGATGCCGCTTTACGTTCTTCTCAAATAAAATCGTTTATTGATAAAGTAGAAAGTGATTTTATAAAAAGCGCTAAAAGAACACTTCCTATTTTGAGACAAGTAAGACACCCAAAATATCAGAATTTTTCTAATAGTGTATTTATGAAATCTTATAACGAAGGTATAAAATCATATGAAAATGAAAATGTAATTTCTTTCAATCGGTTCAAGAGACAAGGCGGGTCCTCTGATGAAAATATTCTATCTGTGAACACTCATGCAGCAAATACTCCAACGGCAACCGCAGGTATGTGGCGATACTCTCAGCAAGGAGCATATTCTGCTGTGGATGATGTTGATAACGACGGAAAGAAAGAAATATTTGTGAGCCTTTCTGGTAAACCAATAAAAACTTATGCATTTGGGCAAGACGGGAAGATGTTGCCTGGCTGGCCTGTTTCTTTGGAAGGCACAGATAGTTTTGCTTACGATCCCATAATTGTCGATGTTAATCAAGATGGGGTAAAAGAGATTCTTCTGGAGGATAAAAAAGAAATTAGAGTTTATAATTTAAATGGAAAAAGGAAGTATACTATACCTTTATTTTCTAAGCTAACTCCTGAGTTAGAATGGCTGTTTTGGCCCTATAACAGTCGCACGGTTGCTGTAGACCTTAACAATGACGGTTCCCTCGAAATAATGAAGGTGATAAGCGATTATCTTTCAGATTCTTCAGATTCGCCTTACGGCGATAAAGTCATTGTAAAGAATGTTTTGGGGCATGATATGCCTGGCTGGCCTAAAATGCTTTTGAACTTGGACAAATTGTGGGAAGAAGTTGGTTATAGTAATGTAGCATGCACGGGTTATATGGCAAATCCCGTGCCAGTTGATATAAATGGTGACAGGTATAAAGAAATAGCTGTTTCTTCTTTAAATCCTATCCGTAATACTCCTCCTTATGATGATTTTTGGAATCCCGAGGGGGATTGGCATTGCAATACAAATATAACTGTTTTCTTTTTAGATGGCTCAATAGCGCCTGGCTTTCCAGTTAACATTAAAGGAGAAATGAGCACACCTCTTATTGCAGGAGATATTGATGGTGATGGATTTGATGAGATTGTCATTGGCACCCTAACTCCTTTGGAAGATATCTTTAAGCAATGGGATACTGAAGAGCCATTTGTTTCTGTTTCTGGGCTTTATGTTCTTGAAAAATCTGGTGCGATAAGGCAAGGGTGGCCCAAACTTGGTTTTGTGTGGGATGTGGCTATGGCAGATACAAATTCGGATAATGTAATAGAAATTGCTGCAGAGGCATCATTTGATGAAACTGTGAATTATGATTATGGCTTAAACATATTTGATGCACAAGGAAATACACTTAATTTTTTTTCTGGGGAGGTTTCAGGCGAATATTTTTGGTTGAACCTGGGATATTCACTTATTCATGGGGGAAAAGGTTATCCCTATCAATTTTTTGCTGCGGGTGATAGGAGATTGGTTGAGGAGTCTGGAAGGATTAGTTTTAATTTATACTCTTTGAATGGCAAAGGGATTTCTGCCGAAGGCTTTCCGAAACGTTTGGATCCCGGGTTTCCTTCTATTGTTCTTACGGATTTGGATAATAATGGCGATGGAGAAACTATCGTGCTTAATTCAGAGGAGTTCGGCTACGAAGGTGATAAAGACCGGACTTCGATTTATGTTTGGGACATTAAGGATGTTAATGGTCGATTTGATGAAGACGCTCTTTTATGGCCGCAGACAATGCATGATTCACAACATACGCATTATCATCCAACTCCACGCTTATGTCTTGACAGTGATAGAAGCAATATCTTTACACAGGGAAACGTTACCCTGAAAGACGGTCGCGTATTTTTTGATGAGTGCTCTGCCTCGAGGAAACAGATTATGGAAAAGCTTTGTGTGAAAGATAAAAATGATATCCTGTTGAGCAATACATTATTTAATTGTCCTGTCGCTGACTGCACTGAGGGAGCCTGCATAAATAGAGTTTATGATTGGGGGTTTGAGCAAAAATTAACGATGCCTTTATCTACCGGCAGGGTGAATGCTGAGCCGGCTGAAGGCAAATGGGGAATAACGAAAGGTGCATCTATAGCGAAGCCAAAAGGCGAGAAAGATAATGTATTAGTGACTAAAGTAAATGCAAAAAATAAGAAAGATATTCCGGCAGATGGGGCTGCAGGAGTGCAGATAATTCCTGCGGAGCAAGGAAAGGAGAATAAAGAAAGTGTTTCTGCTAGGGTCGGAATAAAAGCTAATGAGATAGTTTATATAACTCCATTAAATCAAAATAAGGATATGTTAAGCTTAACTTCTGAGAGAGCTATTAGTGGATTTAAAGTTGGGAAATGGGAGACTAAAAGCACAGACTTAGTTGCGCCGACTGGGACAGCTTATTTGAAAGTAAGACTAGTCACAAGTCGCAATACCAACGGTGTTGTATATTGGGACGATGTGAAGGTTGAAGAAGTGAAGTGAGGGAGGTTTGGCTTTTAAGAGAGGTTATATCTCTATTTTATATGATTTATCGTTAAATCTACTATAAATAGTGAATAATATGGTCAAGGACAATAATATTCTACCGTTTTATTGTCCTCTTCTATCTGTCAGAAATGCTGACAAGTCTGTGCATTTCTGAACATATCAGAGTTACTTCTTAACTCTGAATACTGTCAAACTCAAAGAGTTTGAAGCCTCGAAAATCCAAAACGTTCGTTGGATTTTCTTAGTAGCAAAGGCGTATCCGAGGTCAATTATCAACGTTCTTTGCTATAGGTTAGTTATGGATTAATTTCAGATTATAATTCATTGTTTATCGGGAAAAGTCCGATAAATAGTATAAAATAGAAAGATTTTTAAAGATGAATTAAGCAGTATTTTTATGGTCACCAAATATGATATTTTTGAATTTGCTTATACCAACAGACATCCACTAAAGCCAATAGAAGTAACTAAAAAATTTAAGAAAAACGAAAGTGAATATGATAATATTCATCGAATGCTCAAAGAGTTAGTTCAAGAAGAGTTGCTGACAAAAACTAATTATGGCTTTCAGGCTAAAAAAAGTGATAAGGCCAATTTGCTTTATCAGGTAATTTTTCACTGCTTAAGAAACGGAATTAATTATAATAACCTGTTAAATCCAGGCATTGCAAAATTTTTGAGCAGAGCTCTACAGAAGAGAGAATTAAATTCAAGAGATGCAAATCTGCATCCAATTACACTTAAAAAATATGTCAATATCCTATATAAAAATGGGCTACTTTTGATAATTTCTGAAAAACCATTGAGAGTTAAAGTCTTCTATAATGTTTTGTTAAACAACATCCTATTTTATTTTGGGTACAAACATAATATCATAACTGGAGATACAATAAATTACCTGGAAGAGATTGAGAAAGAGCTTATTAAATTTAGAAGATTGAAAAGAGAGAATGAGGATAGATATCAACAGATAATTAAGGATTTTGAAGTTTCTTTCGTTCATCATAGCTTATCCTTGGAAGGAAATCCGATAACAATTAATGAAACTAAAATAATCCTGAGAGATAAATTAATTCCTGCGAATCTTAAGAGCAAGGATATTGACGAAGTTAACAGTTATCAGAGAGCGTTATTGCAAATGCTGAAGGATAGTCAAGACAGAAAACCATTAACATTACAGACTATTCTTAACTATCATTATCTGGCAATGCAGCACGAGCCTGATATCGCAGGAAGAATAAGAAATATAGAAGTCCATCTTTCTGGGAATCCTCATTTCAAGATTACAAAAGCAGAAAATATAGAGAAAGAGTTTGAAGAATTGATTAAAAAATATAATGATTTTATTAAAAAAGAGAAAGCAGAGCTTAAAGAAATATTAGCATTTGCAGTTTATTTTCATAATGAGTTTCAACATATCCATCCTTTTGAAGACGGAAACAGCAGAACAACAAGATTGATAACCTTTCATCTTCTACAATCAAAAGACATTCCAATATTGGATATTCCTTATGGATTACTGGATGAATATTTGAGTTATACAAAGGGATTAAGAATCATAAAGTCCTTGCGTTTACCGCACCTTAAAAGGTGCGGTTTGTTTGGGACTTTAGGATGCTCAAAATTCAACTCTATCCTAAAGGATGGAGTTTTTTCCAAGAATTTTGACATAAGAGAAGATAAAAAGCTCTTTTCAAATCTGCAAAAGATTATACTTTTTAATTTAAAGAAAATAAATTCTATGCTGAATCTTCCCGCAGGGAGTTATCTTTAAATATGTTGGTTTCTTTGTTGAAGCATGAATAAATATCTTGTCTATATTGGAGTTTTTGTTGTTTTAATTATTGGAATTGCTGTTTTCGCGGTTTTTTACCAGTCAAAACTGCCGGTTTATAATCCTGAAAATGAGGGCGAATGCGGCAAGATTATTTATCAAAATACAACGGAAAAAAAAGTCAATGTAGTTTTTTTAAACGAGAATGTTGCCAGGGATTATGCGGAGCAGTATGCTAAGGCGCTGTTGGAGATTGAGCCGTTTTCTTCAAATAAGGAAAAAATAAACTTTTTTTATGCTGATAAGCCAATAGTCTGCAAGGTTGAAAATTCTGCGCTTCTTTGCTACTCTAAGGAACTGCTTAAGGCAGCTTCGAGCTGTCCCAATGATTATATAGTTGTGTTGTCCCAGAAGGATAAAAGGGTGAGGAGCAGCGCTTATATAAATGTGCTGAGCATAAATACTGCACAGGTGAAAACTACTTTAGCGCATGAGTTTGCGCATGTTTTTGGCAATATAGCTGATGAGTATGTTCCTGCAGGTTTGCCTTCAAGACAGAAGAATTGCGTTTCAAGCTGTGAGAATTTTGATGGATTAAATGAGGGGTGTTTTGATGGGTGCGCGAAGACAAGCTTAAAAAGGTCAGTTGAAGCTGGCTTGATGAAAACTTTGCAGTCAAGAGAGTTTGGAAGGTTTAATAAAATGCTTTTGAGCAAGGAGCTTGGGAAATATGATAAAGAAAATGCTTAAAAATTTGCTAACCCCACAGCAAGCGGTGAGGTATTCATCGCAAATTTTTTTGTCTTCGACAACCAGCATTTTCAGTCTTTCAAAATTCGTAGCAAGTTGTGGAGTATTAAACTCAAATTTTGAAATTAAAAAAATTTTAGCGGTGTTTTTGGCATTAGCAGTGTTAGGCATTGTTGTTGGGCAGGAAACCAGCGGAGAGTTATGCGATGGACAGCAGTATCTGCTGATTGAGATACAGTATAATAATGGAAACTTCAGCGTTTTAAATAAAACCCTTGAAGAAGGGTGCGCTCCATTGATGCTTAGCGAGAAAAGATACGAATATGTTTTGAGCGATGCTGGGGAGAAAGTTTATTCTTCTGGCTTTAATCCTAGCGAGATATTTGTGGATAATGAAGAAGGAAGCGATATGCTATTG
>CAYITH010000024.1:0-8946 GCA_964366295.1 Candidatus Woesearchaeota archaeon
GAGTTTGACAGTATTCAGAGTTAAGAAGTAACTTTGATATGTTCAGAAATGCGCAGAATTATCAGCATTTCTGACAGATAGGGAAAGACTTGTGTCTTTCACTATGGCTCATTTTTTACCAAATTGTCTATCTGTATAATTTTAAATCTGAAGGCTATAGTAGAGTTGAGGGCTACATAAAATTGTTCATAGAAAGATTTAAATAGCAAGTTATATAATTGTACTATGTGATACAAAAAAGTAGTATATGGAAAACAGCAGAAGTATTTTTTTCAAACCCTACTAAATGGCACTATCTTAAAAACATCAGCAAAAGGATTAATCTTGCCCATACATCTGTTAAACAGAATCTTGATAAACTAATTAACCTGGGAGTAATTAAAGAAAATATTGAAAAAAAAGGAAAAAGAATATTTCCAATTTACTGCGCTAATGTTCATGAATATGTTTTCAAAAAATACAAACTAATTTATAACATTACCTCATTAATAGAATCTGATTTGGCCATATTTATTGAAAAAAAATTATCTCCGAAGTCAGTTATAGTATTTGGAAGCTATAGAAGAGGAGAGGACACAGAAGACAGCGATATTGATATATTTATAGAGTGTGAAAAGGAAGAGATAGATGTGGCAGAATTTGAAAAAAAATTAGGCAGAAATATACAACTGCACTTTAATAAAAATCTTGGCTCATATCCAAAGGAGCTAAAGAATAATATTATAAATGGTATAGTATTAAGCGGATTTGTGGAGGCATATAAATGATTCTAAGAGTTAAGCCAGACAACCAAAAGTCAGAAGCGTTAAAGAAAATGGCAGAAATAACTCTAGCAAGACTGAAAAAGACAGATATTGAAGAATATCCTAGCAATACCTTGAGGGATTATTATGAGATTATTCATAATCTTCTTGAAGCATTAAGTCTAAGAGAGGGGGTTAAGATTAAGGGTGAGGGAGCGCATCAAGAACTTATTGATTATATTGCTAGACAGCATGGGCTTGAAGAACAATTGAGATTATTCTTACAGCAAATGAGAGAGTATAGAAATAGAATAGCTTATGAGGGTTTTATGGTGCATAAAAATTTTATTTCGTTAAATCAGGAAAAGATTATAAACATTGTTAATAAACTATTTAATACTCTGGAGAATACAGGAAAATGAAACCACTAATAAGCAAGGAAGAGCAGGAGAGAAAAGATAGGAGGAACAAAACAATTATTGGAGTGCTGTTAGTGGCGGTGATGATATTCAGCACAGCAGGTTATGCGTTCTTCAGCAGTACTGCTGGAGATAAAAATGAAAATGGGGGAAATGAAGCATATAACGGAATAGAATTTGTGAGGGGCAATGGAGTATGGTTATTTAATATTGGCGGAGCTGAATTTGCCACTCAATATAATCCAAAAGAAACCGAGGACATTAAACTGCCAATTTTGTCTGCTGCGCAGTATAACGGGAGGCCGTTATACATAGTGTCTGAAGAAAGCGAGGCGAGCGCAGAAGTTGCGAGAAATATGCAGGGATTTGTTGAAAGAATGCAGTATGCATGCCTGCAGAATTATACTTGCGCTGATGAGAATCTCCCTGAAAAAGGGTGTGAGGACAATGTGATATTTTTCAGCGAGGCAAATGCCAGCAGTATAGAAAAAGAAGAAAATTGCGTGTTTATACTGCATAACTCAAGCGAGGGAGTAAGAGCGGCAGATGCTTTCTTGTTCGGAATACTGGGAGTTAGATAAAGATTTAAATACTCCGTGCAACTTTAGTTAGAAGAGGTTAAATAAAATGGAGCTAATTTCATTAAAGCAAGTCTCTCCAGAATCAAAGATCCTGCTCTTAAAAGAACTGGGGCATAATTCTGATGGAGAATTTGTTTTAAATTCTCATGGAGAAAAAATATTGGATAAGTATTTAGAAATTCCTGTTAGGCTCGATAATATGGTGATTTTTCCTGGAAGCGAGATAATTCTTGATGATAACGAATTAAGCATCTCTAAATATATCGAGGAATTTGGAGATGTCTTATGACATTATAGAAAGCGCAACAAAGGGAGCAACAGAAGGATTATTAACATGGGGTGAAGAGTTTATCAAAAGAATTACCTCTAAATTCAGAGACAAAGAACTTGCTTTTATCCAAGATGAAAAAACGATAAAAAGAGTAAAAGAACAATATCATTCTGGTGAATTATCCTTTTATCAGAAGTATATTGAAGATAAGGAAGTGCTATTTTTGTTAAAGATGGGATTGACACTGAGAAGTTTAGAAAAAGAAAAAGAAGAGGAAAGAAAGAAGAATTTGAGAACGAAGATTTTTAGCAGATATGGAGTTGAAGGATTACATGTTGCTCAATTTGTAGAAAACGGCATTTTAAACAGGTACATCGGAATATTAATTGAAGATATAGTCTCAATTGATAAATTCAAAAAAGATATTATGAATATTTTAAAAAATATAGAAAAACATGTTTTATTTGTTAGGCGAGAGGACAAAGAAATAGAAGTTGTTAAACAAAGCGCTACTATAATAAGTGCTCATTTGCCGATGATTTTTATTATCTCTGGCATTTCTTCTGCTGCAGAAATTGTTAGGAATTGTGAAACTAAATTAAAGCAATTCTTGTCAGACTATATACTGGAAAAAATAAGCAGTGGTGAAAAGGAAACTATCTTTTTTAAAAGGGTTATTGCATGAATTTCAGATTATTAATTTGCACGATAGATTTTTAAATCAATCAGATTAGTAAATTATGATGGCAAAAATAATAGCTAAAGAGAATAAAAAATTTATTGGGGCAAAAGAACATAAAACTATAAGCGTAGAGGAAGAAATGAAAAAAGAGGCTGACTCTGGCGAGAGCAAGAGAGCTGAAGAAAGCCACAACAAGTCATTGAAGATTGTCCTGATAGGCATTGCGTTTGTTTTTGGACTGCTCATAGGCGGAGTTTTCATAGGCAAGGAGCTGAACAAGTTTGATTATGCCACAATGGAGTTTAATAAAATAAAGCAGAATGAGATAACATTTTATCATAGTGTAATTCCAATAAAGGATTTGGCAGGAAACCTGCTTGCTAATTATAATTTGTATTTAAGGTATGACCCAAGAGATATAAAGATACCGATAAACGGAAGCATAAATCTTCAGAGAAATATGTTAATAGCTGCTGATCCGATGCTGGATAATTGCGATGAGAAGTTTTTTGGAGTTACACTTGTCAAGTTTTTAAGAGAGGCAGCCAGCAGAAATATAGAAATAGGAACAACAAATTCTAACCTATCTGCAAACAGCAATCTGCTGGAAATCAGCTGTAAAGATGCGAAGAATGGCACTGTATTGCTGATAAGAGAAGAAAACGAAACGAAAATTTATGAAAAAGAAAAACAATGCTATGTTTTGGCTGTTTCAGACTGCAATATAGGGCAGGCAGTTGAAAGATTTATTATTGGAACTATTGCTCACAGCAGAGGCAAAAGAATATAAATCTGATTAAAAGACAATCTTATGGCTTTAGAAATTATACAGGGAATTGCGAGTTTTCTTGTTTCTGCGATAAATGCTGGAAGCTATCTTGGAATATTTATACTTATGAGCATTGAGAGCTCATTTATTCCTTTTCCAAGCGAGATTGTGCTAATCCCTGCTGGTTTTTTAGCTGCTAAAGGAGAGATGTCTTTTTTTATTATTATGCTGATGGCAATTGCTGGGAGCATCGCAGGGGCGTTGATTAACTATTATCTTGCACTGCATCTTGGAAGAAGAATAGTAAACCGCCTTGTTTTCAGATATGGGAGATTTTTTTTAATCAGCCAGGAGACTATCTTAAAAGCCGAAAGATTCTTTCAGAAACATGGGGCTATAACTATGTTTATTGGCAGACTTATACCCGTAATAAGGCAGTTAATCTCTCTGCCTGCTGGTTTTGCAAGAATGCCCCTTGCGCCTTTTTTAATCTATACTACGCTGGGCGCTGGAATATGGAGCATAATTCTCGTTTATCTGGGATATTTTCTTGGAAATAATACTGAGTTAATAAAACAATATCTTGGGCAGATTACTATAGCCTTATTAGCGTTATGCGGGATAATAATAATTAGCTATGTGATATTGAAGAGAAGGAAAAACCGGTTATATTCTTAATAATTTTTCTATGGAGAAGAAATCAGTATAAACAGGAATCTTATTTATTTTAAACAGCTTTATTGTCAAGAGCCAAATTCCAACGACAAATAGTATGCTTAAAGCATACCAGAATATTAGATGAAATAAATTAAACAAGGAAAATCCACTTATGAATAAGTAAGAGAAAAAAGATATTCTTAATACATTTATCAGAAGAAACAAAGAGAAAGAAAAAATAAGAGAGTATATTCTTGTCTTAAACTTCATTGGTGTTGCAAGGTTTAGTATCGTCAGGAGATAGTAAGCTGAACCTGCTATGCATGCGTCTATCAGTTCTATGGAGTAGTCATTGATAAGAAGATTTTTGCCTATAATTTCAACTGGAAAGAATAAACTTAAAATAAAATAAACAGGATAAATTGTGAGTGGGGTAAAAATTAGATAAAAAACAGCAAGATTGTTGAGCGCCAGAAGAGCGGAAATTAGGTATCTTGCGAGAATAGGATAAATATGTTTCATTATTTTCTAGAGAATAAGGTATTTAAATAAGTTTAGCATGAAAGTTTTATGAAAAAATATAAATATTTTTGCCTCATTAAATATCCAACTAAATTGAGAGGAGATTTAAGATGAAAAAATCGAGAATAATAATATATAGTGTTCTTATCGTGCTGCTAATTCTTGGCATAGCTTATGACAAGCAGATATTCAATGCTCTGCAGAAAATACAAACACCAATCGCAGTTTATTTCATGAATGGAGTAAGCTGGCTGGGAGTTTGGTATAGCATATTGGCTATTGTCAGCGTTGCACTTTGGATAAAGAGAAAGGAAAGCAAGATAGAGCGATTTTGGGCAAGTATTTTCTTGGCGTTAGGCATAGTTTATCTGCTTAAATTTGGATTTAAAAGGGCGAGGCCTCTTGAGGGTTTTGGAGGATACAGCTTTCCGAGCGGGCACGCAACAGGAGCTTTTTCTGCTTTTCCCATATTGCGAAGCACATTCAGAAAATTTAGATGGTATTGGCTCGGATTTGCGTTTTTAGTCCTGCTGTCGAGAATATATCTCGGAGTGCATTACTTAAGCGATGTTGCCAGCGGAGCTCTTATTGGGCTGGCTGTAGGCGACATTGTAGAATGGAATTATAGAAGACATGCTTAATTGTTTCAATTATCGAGCTGTTCTTCTTTCTTTTCTTTTGCTTTTTTCATCCCTATAATCTCTTTTTCAAAATAGTGTTCCAAGTCTAAATATCCCAATTCTTTTGCTTGCTCTTTTTTCTTTTCATGAAGCATTATCTGCTCTGCTATTGAAGAAATTCCTTTTTTTAGCCTTTTTTTTCTATTTACCATTTTTTTAATTCTAAATTCAGCAGAGCAAGCAGTTTTTCAGCTAATTCTATGCTGACTTTTTCTTTTATGGGTTTATCCCCCTTAATCTCCTTATAAACTCTATATAATTGAACAGCATTATTCTCGCCGAGATGCAGAGCTAACCTTGATAAAAAATCCTTGTTTGTATAGCTCTCGCTTGACAAAAGGCAGTTTATAATGAATAAACTCCTAAGGCGCAATATTAGGGAGTAAATTACATGCGTGGAGGCGAGATATTTTGAGTCAAGCTTGTCAAGCTCAATCAGCTCCTTGCTTATAAGCCTCATTCTTTTTGTTTCAGCTATAAATTTGATAAATAATTTCCTTTTGAGATTTATTCTTTTCAACTCTTCAAGCAGTGAAGCATTGAATAATGGCTTAGCTTCTATAAGGCGAGGCATTATAAGTATAGGATTTAGCTTAATGGCATTTTTTATATTGAGTATTGGAACAATTGAGAGGTGATATTTGCCAGATGCTATTTCTTCCTGCAAATCATCTGAAATAGCAAGTATGTCAATATCAGAGTTATCTTTTTGCTCATTTCTCGCATAACTGCCGACAAGATAAATCCCTAAAATTCTTGACAGTTTTTTGTCAAGAATACTAAAAACTTCTTTTTTAATTTCTAAAGTCCTGTCTATGACAATAATTTTTGCTTCCTTGCCTATGCATTCTCTCGGAAGCAAAACTCCTGCTGAGTTGCCCCATCTTGAAACCTGCCTTGTGAATTCCATGTTTAAACAATGTTTAAACATTATTTAAACATTGCGGTTTTGAGTGGGTAGGTTGAGCGTTTGCTACAACAAAAATACCCCTTCTCTTTTTCTATTCAGATATTCAACAAATGGCTTATCAATTATTCCCATAAATGTTCCAATCATTGGCCTGTAGTTTTGAGGAACATCATAAAACTCATTGAGGAAAACAGAAACTGCGTAAAATTCCAAGCCAGTCTCTGTTGAGTTTGCGGTTATGGATATGCCTCTTCCAACGATTTCTTTTAAGGCAAAAAGTTCAAGGAGAGAGAGAGACATGCCAAAATTATACTCCAGAGTGTTGCGTGATTTTTTAAAGAATTTTTCTCTAAGCTCCTTATAATGCAGAGTCATATATTGGCGCTTATGTTTGGCAAAGGATTTTTCGCGTGGCATTTTTTAAGTATATTTTTAGAGATATTTAATAAGGTGATTAGTACAAATCACCAAATTTTATATTGAAATCGAATTATTCAAACTTCCCAATACTATCTCTGCCCATTTTACTCTCTTCGTCTTGTGGCTATAACCACTATCAAGATTATAAGTATAATATTGACCGCTATAACAATCCAAATGAATTTGTTTCCTGAAAAGTCAAGCCCCTTGAAGAAGCTATCGCCTGAAACACTTAGGACAACTGACTGCTCAGTTGATTTTCCTTCTGCTACTGCTTTTATTGAAAAGGTATTCTCGCCTGATGCGCTGTCTTTAAGATTTAGCTTTATTGTTGCTTCTCTTGTTTCGCCGGCAGTGAGAGTCATTGTTGAAGGAGTTATGTCTACGCTATCTGCGAAATTTTCATAGCCAGAGACAAACAAGGTGTAAGCTGCTTGATTTGCCAGAGTGTTCTTTATTGTTGTTTTTATAACTGCCTCGCTCCCTGCTTTTGCGCCTGAAGTAAGAGTTGCGGTAATTGTTGCTACCTGCGCTCCTGCTGATGTTGCCTGGCAGTTTCCTTCAACTTTCAAAAATGTGCTGAACTCTTGGTCTGACTCTGTCTTGTAAACTCCATTATCATAATTAAATGAGGTGTCTAGTTCAAGAGTATATGTTTTTTCAGCTATGTTCTTTGGAACCTTAAAACTGAAGCTTATTGTCCTAGAGTCTGATTCATCCAGATTATCTATTTCTTTCTCAAGATTTATTCCGAGTTCTTTATTGAATAGTCTTGCTTTTACCTTGTCTTCATCGTTTCTGCCTATGTTGACAAGTTTCACTGGAATCACAATATCCTCATTGCATAATGTGTTGACTGGAATCTCTGATTTCTCAATTATCACATTATGGTTTTTCTTCTTGAGCGTTACTTTTTGGAAAACCGTGTTGCTTAACCTGTCAGAAGAATCAACGCACTGCCTGCTTTCTGCGCCTTCTTCATATGCCTTAACAAAGAAGTTAAAATCGACTGAAGCTATATCCACATCTAAATCTGCCGGAATCTTGAATTTTATGACTACTGTTTCTGACTTCTTTTCTTCCACAGTGAAGTCTATTTCTTCTTCGTCCAAGTCAACAAACCTGTTGTTTATTGTGTCGAATAGTGCATACTCAAGAGTGCCATCAATGTCTGACTCACGGCTGTTCTCAATCTTAACTTCAAGCGCTACATTGTCGTTTGGCTTCCATTCAAATTCATCTACATTGTCCAAAGTATTATCCTTAATCTTAGTTATTTTCAAATCAGAGCCGCGCTGGCTGAAGTCGCAGAAGGTTTCTGTAAATGAAAAAGAACCGGTTGCATTAACTAAACCGCCTGAAGTTGCAGTAAGTGTGCCTGAATGAGTCCCTATAAGAAAACTTGGGTCATTGACAGCTGTCAGATTAAACAAAGTATCGTTTCCAGGGTTTAATGAGAATGAAGTGGTTGGTAAAATTGTAAGATTAAGCTGATTTCCTTTTGAATCAGTAATTGAACTTGCAGAAACTATTCCTGTTAGCGCAGCGTTTCCTGTATTTTTAACACGGAAAGTTGTGCTGTTTGTTCCTGAAGACAAACCACCTATATTAGTTATAGACAGGGATTTGTTTTCCGGGACAGTGATTGTTAATTGGACTGAATCGGTTACTGCGGCGCCATTTAGTGTTCCTGAAGCAGTGATTGTTGCTGAAACTGACTGCGCTGGAAAGTTTTGAGGAACTGAAATAGACAATGAAACTGGAGTAGCAGTATTATTAGCTATAGTAGAGATTGAGCTTGGCGATAAAGAAAATGTTCCTGCAAATCCTGTTGAGTTTGAAACAACTATGCCTGTGATGGGATTTGTGGCATCGGTATTATTTAATGTGAGTGTTATTGTTTTTGAGTTTCCGTGTTCAACTATAAAAGAAGTTTCTGAAGCGGTTAAATCTAAAGCTGCTGAAACTAAACTCATCGCTGCAAACAAAACTAACAATCCGATCAATGATTTGTATTTCATTTTTGTTACGATTTTAAAATTACGATGGTTTATAAACATTTCTATTCTGGAGCATATATGTTCAAAAAGGCGGTTTTTGGCATATTTTGAAAAATTGCCTTCGGCGAGAGATAGAATTTACCTAAACGAGGGAAGAGGGGAGAATATTTAAACCTTGATTGGTAAAGTAAAAGATGAATAGCTTGCAGAGTTTATTAAATATGGTTTGCACAGAGGCGATTGAAAATCGAGGCAGTTCGGAACACTATTTTGATGAGGCACGCAATAAAGA
>CAYITH010000025.1:0-8613 GCA_964366295.1 Candidatus Woesearchaeota archaeon
ATAATCCGCAAGCCATAATTTAAAATGAACTCCTGCTTTTAACATCATTTTTAAATTTTCAGCCCTCAAAAGTCCAAATGGTATGTGCGCTAACCCGCTTGGCTCAAACCCGTCATAAGCAACTATATCTTTTTTTGCTTTCAATAATTCTATCAATTCTTCTTCGGTAATTATCTCGCCGCCATCTCCAACTTCTTTTATCAACTCCACTCTTTCCTTAATATCCATAAAAACCTTAAAAAACCTTCATTATTAAATCTTTCGAGAAACAATGAAAAGCTCATTAAAACCCGCATTAATAATATCAGTTATAGGAATTTTCTTATTATTCTTCATTTCTAACAAAGCTTCAACTCCTGTTGCAGTGGAAATAAACAACATCTCTGCTCAACACATAAATAAAACTCTTTCCATTAGAGGCATAGTTTTCTCTGAAAAACACAACAAAGAAACCTCAACATTTCTCGTTTCAGAAAATAACAAAACTCTCGAAATCATTTGTTTTTGCCAGCACACCTACATAAACAGAACAATCACCGCAATAGGAAATCTTGAAGTTTATAATAATAAAACCAGATTAGTGGCAGAAAAGATAGATATTATTAAAAATTAGGGATATGAATTCTAACTATAATCTTGCATCGAAAAGTTTATAAACTATAGCCACCATAGCTACTATAGATAAAATGGAAACAACTACTATTCAACTAAGCAAAGAAGCGAAAGAGAAACTCTCAACTTTCGGAACAAAGGGAGAAAGTTATGACACTATTCTTAGAAGAGTTTATTCTCTCGCAGTTAAAGAGCAATTAAGGAATTTCTTGCTCTCTTCAGACAACACTATTTCTATAGATAAAGCTCGAAAAGAGTTAAACAAAAAATGGCCAAAGTAGAAATAGTTAGGTCATTATTTGAAGAAATTCAAAAGAGATTCAAAGGTGAATCACATAAAGTGATTGATTTAATAGAAACTTTAGAGAATGCTCCAAACAAAGGCAAAGCGCTTGGCCAAGTAGGCGGAATAATTATAAAAGAATTAAAATACAGGAACTTTAGATTTTATTTTATCACTGATGGCTATAAACTAAAATTAATGGATGAAACAGCTCTTGTGGATTTATTAATAAAATTTGTAAGAATGTCTGACAAGAAAAATCAACAGCAGACAATTGAAGAAATAAAAAAAATTCTTATTAATCTTGGACCGTCTGGATTGAATTAAGAAAGAAGGATAAATATAGCGAAGGATGCGGATAGCCTGCCAATAATGCACCTTCGCTACTAAGAGAATCCAATTAACATTTTGGATTTTCGAGGCTTCAAACTCTTTGAGTTTGATAGGAAAGGAGAAGACAATAAAACGGTAGAATATTATTGTCCTTGACTATATCTATCATTGCATTGATTAGTATAAAAATTTTCTGCAATTATAGTAATAGATAACTGCAAAATAAATATTCTGATTATCGCAATTATCTATATTTTGGTTTGGATTTACCCAAACCAAAATCCCCAAAACTTTTCTCCGTTGCTTGCTGTTTCTCCGGATTCATAAATCGCCCGCCCGCTTATAACTCCCCCTGTTGGCGAAGATGAAGGAGCTGACGCCGGTTCAGAAGATGGTGCTGGCGCAGGTTCAGATGGAGGTAGAGAAGATTGTTGTGGGGGATTTTCAGTCCCAGTTGTAGGCGCAGGATATGGTGCTTCTCCTGGTGAATACTGAGCCCCCTGCCCTTGCGCAGGCTGTTGAGCTTGTTGATAATTTTGTTGAGGCATCTGCCCCTCAGGCATTCTGTAATCCTCTTGTTTCATATAATCTTCAGGTTTATACTGCCCATCTGGAGGCATTTGATACTCTCCTTGTTTATACTGCTCATTCTGCCCTCCAGGATACTGCCCTTCTTGATAAGGCATATAAGGTCTTCCCTGCGAGTCAGTTGGCTGTTGTCCAGGACTCATATAAGGCTCTCCTTTTTTGCCCTCTCTTTCTCTATACCCATAATATCCATACTCACCAATGTTTTGTTGCTCTCCTTCTTTTCTCTCTCCTCCCCCATAACACTTGCACACTCCTCCGGAAAAATCCCATGCTCCACCTTTAGCACTGCACTCATCAGCACATCTTTTCTCACTCTCTTTTGTCTCTCTAAACCTCTCTTCGAATTTTTTTGACATTGCCTCTCTGCAAGCTTCTGGCGACAAAGCACCTGCTTCTTGGCATTCTTTAGGATACCCTGCTCCTTGTCTTTGTTGCTGTCTCCTGTCTCCGCCTTGTAGCTCGCCAGAAGGCATTCCATTATATGCATTTTCAAAACATTTTAGCTTTTCAGCAGGATCTGATATTTGCATACAGCTTGCTCCAGAAGACCCATATCCTTCTGGGCCTTCTTCTCTTCTTTCGCCTCCAAGTTTCTCCATTATCTCTCTGCATTTTCTTTCATCACCTCTTCCTTCCCCGGTCAAGCCAGCTGCAATGCACTCTTCTGGAGCATGCTGTTTAAACATTATTTTCCCGCACTCTTTTGGATTCTTAACGCCTGCTTCAATACATTCTTCGGGAGCATTTGCTTTAAACATTATTTCCTCGCATTTTTTCTCATCTCCCGATGCCCCTGTCAAGCCAGCAGAGACACACTCTTCAGGTGCATTCAACTTAAACATAACACTTCGGCATTCTTTCGGAGTTTTAGCTCCTGCTTCCTGGCACTCTTCAGGCATATACTTCTCAAACGCCCGCTCATCATGCGCCTCGTTGTATCTTCCTTCTATTTTCTCGAAAACACTTTGCAAATGCGGAGGCAGTAAATCAGCCATATCCTCGCCTTCTTCCATATCCTTGCACGCCTCAATATCTCCTTCTTCGCATTTCGCAGCAAGAGGCGCTTTCACCTTGCACATAGCTGAAAAAGAAGGCACACTTATTTTATCGCACTCGCATCCCTTGGGATTTCTAAAGCAATTAGACATGATTCCAAAAAATTCTTCTGCTTCTTTTTTCTGCTCATCAGTCAACTTCTCATCCAGTTCTCTCTGCCACTTTGGTGCATTTTCATCTGTCCTGCACATTCTGGAATATTGTTCAGGATCTAGCTTAGACAACTGAACACACAACTCTTTTATTTGCTCCGCAACTTTAGCAGCGGCAGCTATTTTATCTTCTCTCTTTATTGTTTCATCTACAAATTCCTTTCTCTGCTCTTCAGGTATCTCGCCTTTAATTTCATTAAGCGCATTTTTAATGGCTGCAGAACTCCTTCTCGCTTCTTTTTGCCTTTCAGGCTCAATCTCCTTCTCCAAAACATCGGCCACATCCCTATACCTTGCCAAAGCCTTTTTCGCATCTTCAACCTTCCCCCCTTCAATCATCTCTCGAACTTCAGCAATTCTCTCTTCTCTAACACTTACATCATTTCTAAACCTGTCAAAAAAATTATCCATAAAATAAAATGGACTATCCGGCGTTATTCCTGCGCTTTCCTCAAGTTTAGCATCTTTAAACTCCTCGTCTTCAGAGTTATCTCTTGTTTCAGCCGTTTGCTCAGCAGTGTTAGTTTCCACAGCAGTTTGTATTTGAGCATTGGGAGTTTGTGCTTCAGCGATTGCAGGTATTGCGCTGGTTGTTGTTTGTGCTTCAGCGATTGCAGGTATTGCGCTGGTTGTTGTTTGTGCTTCACTCGCTGAAGAAGTTGTATCGCTTGTTGTTGCTTGTGGGGTCTCCTGCCCAGTCACAAACGAAAATGAAAAAATACTTATTGCAAAAATAAATAATAAAACTGCGCTGCCGCCTCTTTTTATCATTTATTATAAAGAAAAAGCGAGTTTATAAACTTTCCTCGCCTGTAAATATATGCTGGAATTTATTTTTTCAGTTCTTCTCGGCATTGTTGCTGGAACACTCACCGGCTTACTCCCCGGAATTCATATAAATCTTGTTTCTGCTTTTTTAGTTTCTCTCGCCCCGGTTTTTCTTTCTTACACCTCACCAATATCTCTTGCAGTCTTTATTGTCTCTATGTCGCTCACTCACACTTTCCTCGACTTCATTCCAAGCATTTATCTTGGAGCTCCAAACGAGGATACAGCCCTCTCAATTCTGCCCGGTCATCAGCTAATGCTTCAAGGCAGAGGCCACGAAGCAGTGCTCCATACTCTTGCAGGAGGTATTTTAGCGCTGCCAATTTTAATTATTCTCGCACCCCTATTTATTTTCTTTTTGCCAACAATTTACCCTTATATTTCAAAAGTAATGTTTTTTATTCTTATTCTCTCATCAGTTTATTTAATAACAAAAAATAAAAATAAAAAACTTGCCCTTGCCTTATTCTTGCTGTCTGGATTTCTTGGCTTGGCAGTTTTCAAATTAAGCCTCAAGGAGCCTCTTCTTCCATTATTCTCTGGATTGTTCGGAGCATCAACACTTCTTAATAGTCTCAAAAATGAACAGCAGATTCCTCAACAAGAACTCCTACCAATTAAAGAAACAAACTTTCATATAAAAAAACCCTTTTTTGCCTCTCTTCTCGCTGCTCCGCTATGTAGTTTTCTTCCCGGACTAGGCAGCAGCCAAGCTGCAATTATCGGCTCAGACATTTTAGATGAAACAAAAAAAGAAGAGTTCCTAACTCTCATAGGATGCATAAACACCCTCGTTATGGCCTTAAGTTTTGTTGTTCTCTATGCCATAAACAAGGCGCGCACAGGTGCAGCTTCCGCAGTCAGCGAACTGATAAAATTAAGCCAAAGAGAATTAGTTATTATTTTGATAATAATTATTGCTGTAAGCATTTTATCTTCTATCCTTGCAGTTTCAATCTCAAAGAAATTCTCAAAATATGTCTCAAAAATTCCATACCCAAAACTCTCATTATTTGTTCTGCTTTTTTTAGTTCTTATAGTCTTTTTATTTTCAGGAATATTAGGCATAATAATTTTCATAACCTCAACAGCAGTCGGCCTTGTCGCCATTAAAACAAATGTCAGAAAAAGCAACTTAATGGGATGCATAATGCTTCAAACTCTTGTTTATTATTGGCCTTTCTGAAAATCAAAAAAATTCGTATGAGATTTGTTAGTTTTTTGGACTTCAAAAACACTTCCTATTTCTAACATAAAAAGAGTTAAATAGGCAATCACTATAAAGCCGATATGGAAATTGAATATGAAGCCACCTTTATAGATATTAAAAAGGAAGATATTCGAAAAAGATTAAAGAGTGTAGGCGCCAAACTATTCAAACCAGAATTCTTGCAGAAAAGAGTAGTATTTAATTTGCCAAAAGGACATGAAATAACTGGTGGCTGGTTAAGAATTCGTGATGAAGGAAACCAAGTTACAATGAGTTTAAAAATCGTAGATGGAAAAAAAATAGAAAATCAAAAAGAGACTTGCCTGATCATTGACAATTTTAAAAAAGCAGAAACTTTATTGAGCATGATGGGTTGTGTAAAAAAATCATATCAAGAAAGTAAAAGAGAAATATGGAAGATAAATGAGGTAGATATAACTTTAGACGAATGGCCGTTTCTTGAGCCATATATTGAAATAGAAGGAAAATCCGAAGCTATTGTAAAAAAGGTTTCTAACCTATTAGGGTTTGATTACAAAAAAGCGCTTTTCTGTTCAGTAGACACTATCTATTCAAAAAAATATGGTTTATCTGAAGAACATATCTGCAATAATATTCCCAAAATAGAATTTCAAGGTAAAAATCCGTTTATAGAAAAAACTAAGAGTAAGTAAGATACAGAGAGATTAGAAAATCTAAATGCTTGGAAAGGTTAATATCATTTTTTCCTAAATTTTAGAATTATTAAAACAAGAATTATAATTAATGCGATTGTACCCAATAGATAATAAAGAGAATAAGGAGAATAATCTCCTTTTGGAACATTTTTAGCAGATAGAATTATTTTTTCATTTGGAGAATTCTTAAAATATAATTCTCTTGTCCATTCTGCCCCAACTTCTTGAGGTATGTCTTCCTCTTTGTAAAACTGTTGCATAGCCTGTCTATCTGCTTTACTTACATTTTTAAAATCACAACAAACTTGATTATCAAAGCATTTATACCCCGCGGTTATTTGTGCATTAACATTTTTACATGCTAATTCATGACTACATTGAACATAAACATTTGCATGGTTACAATAGGGAAGAGAATTATCGTAAACTATTTCTTCTACACTTTGATATGGCCAGATTTCATGTTCAATACCCTTACCATCAACATAAACTAAAATATCATCATTTTTGTAATTTCTTATTCCAAATCCTAAAGGTGAAATAGGGTCACAAGAATAACCTACCTCTAATTCAATTCCGGTCAATTTTGGACTAAAAGAATATTGGATTTCAATTTCTGCAGATTCTCTTCCAGGACATCCAGTTAGACTTTGTACAAAAACTAAAAATCCAAAAATTAAAGTTAAAAAGGTTATTAAAAAAATATACTTTGGGTGCATTAAAGAGAGAGAGAGACGCCTTATAAATCTTCCGTACGCGAAGCTTTTGTGTATTAATTCTTCCTAACAAATCTGCAACCTCTCTCCTAACTCCTACTTCCTCTTCATCCCCTGCAAAATTATCACCATTATCGCCAGCGCCAAAACACTCAGAGGAAAAGCCAAAACGTAAAACGCACTCAGCAAAGCTATAAACCCTGCAATAAAAATAGTCTTCTCATTTTGATTTTTAAAATGCAGATGAAAAACTTTCATAGTCCTATAGCCCCAATCTATCGGCACAAGCAAAAACTGCAATCCTGCGACAAGCGACGCCAACAGCACAAAAATTCCCCCAATCTCTGCTCTTCCCGCCAAAGCAAAAGCAATTCCCACAACAAGCAGAGGAATAACAAGCCACCTATGCGTATATCTCACCAGCTTTATAGCCATCTCCTCTTGAATTAAAACCCATTTATAAAACTTTTTATTTCGCAATAATAACCTAATCAACCAACAACTTTTCTCTCCCTCTCGGCAAAACAATCCGCCAACATAGCTAGATCTTCCAAAAAAAGAGTCTGACTAACTGCACCTATTACTTCTCCACCCTTAAGTGTATAAAACTCACAAAATATTCCTTTCTGATTATCGAAACTTGAACATTCTTTTATATCAATAGAAGTATCTGGAAGTTCATGGCTTTTATGTTTTGCTAATTTAAACGCTTCATCTCTCCTGGAACCCTTATAGATTATCGTTCCATAAAATTTCCCTTCGTGTATACTAACTAAATAGTGAGCCATTTTACTTTCTTTTCATCAAACACCATATAAAAACATTGTGGTCTTCCGATATAATCTCTCTTTAAAGTCTATCTCCAACCATATCTCCCAAACCTCAATCCTCTCAAAAAACAATTTTTTCTCTGAAATTTTTTTAATTTTATACCCTGCTTTTTCCGTCTGTCTCATCAACTCATTCAAATCAGCCAAACTGCTCGCAACAATAAATATCTTTCCATTTTTATTAAGATGCTTTTTCGCCTGCCTCAAAAATCTTATTGTTGTCTCTATTCCCTTTTCTCCCCCGCCTGTATCCAAACCTGCATCATTTTCATCATCAGGCAGATAAGGCGGATTAAATACAATTAAATTAAATTCTTTTTCTTGAATATCCTTCAACAAATCGCTTTCAACAGCTCTAAATCCCTTGTCCATCAGCAATTCAACCGCCTCTTTATCAATATCAACACAGAGTATATTTTTTTTCTCCACACCATATTTCAAGCAATTCTCTACCTGTATCCCGCTTCCGCTCCCCATATCCAGCACCTTTAAACTTAACAGTTCTTTCTTGTCTAAATTTCCCAAATATTCTGCAACAGCTTTCGCCAATAAATGTGAATCTTCTCTTGGGAGATATACCATATAAAACCATTCACAATTTAGCTATTTATCTCTTTCTCCCATAAATGGCACAAACCTCGCATCTTGCAAAAGTCTCTCCAACGGCTCCCTCATCAAATAATTTGCCAAACTGTCCGCATAATAAACCGTTGCAGGACAATAATGCCCTTTCACAATTTTGCCTTCTCCATTTCTACGCTTCTTAACATAATTATTCACAATAACAGAACTTGCATCGGCAAACTTCTCTCTAAGAATTCTCTTATCCTCTGCTCTTAAAACCCCATCCAAGTCCAGCTTAATATTTGAAACAGAAATAAAATCTTTTAAAAAACTTCTAACGAGCAATGGCGTGGCAATCGGCAGATTAGAATACTTATGCCGGTATTGCTCCCCAGTCAAAAGCGTGAATCTATACTCTCTCTACTCACTTTGCATAATTTTTTCTATGCCTGCCTGTCGTTTATTCGGCCACTGCCTCACAATTCTATCTTCAGGCAAAAAAGAAAAACCCGCGGCAATTACTTCTCCTTTAGCTGTTCCAGCATGGTTTGAATCATCAATTCCAATATAAACTGTTATTGCCACAACTTTTTTAATAAAAAACAGTTTAAAAATAAGATTATACTGCTGAATACAAAAAGAATTAGGTATCAATGGATATTTCTGCAAACTATAATTTAAACAGATTAAATTTTTGCTTCAAAAGATTTTCTATCGGTAAGAACAGAGGTTTAGGCAGATTCGCCCACTCAAACCACTCC
>CAYITH010000026.1:0-8511 GCA_964366295.1 Candidatus Woesearchaeota archaeon
CATTCTTCTCTGTTCAGCTTTCAGCGCTTCAAATAACTTGCCACGCCTTCTCACAAAACACTCATCAAAATGGCCTTCAGAAACATACTCAAGCACAGAACTCATAGGAATATCTACCTTGTAGTTTATGCGCAGGTATTGTATCCTGTCTTTTTCTTTTATTCCTCCATGCTCAAAGTGCATCTGATTATGCATTGCTTCAGCAAAAAATAGTTCCTTTGATGTTGCTGGACGAACAATTATATCTCCTGCTTTTTTAATCAGGATTATGCGCGAATTTGCATAATCATTCTTAAAATCAACTTCAAAATACTGCCTGCAAAAAACTCCTTCATTGACGCAGCCTACTACTAAACGAGGCAATCGCATAAATTTATAATTATAGTAGGCAAAGCTAACTCTGAAGGTCTGACAGCTCTTGTTTAATTTTCATTTATCAAAACCATAAACTCCCTTGAAACTATTTTTCCCTCTCTTGTTTCTAATACTGGAAAACCTTTTCTCACTTTTAATCCTGCCAAACTTGCTATTTTTCCAGCATCGCATTTTACTTTTCCTCCGCTGCTTGAAATAAAGGGCATAGTAAATGCTATTTTTCCCCCTTTTTTTAAATTTTTCCTTATATTCCGAAATACCTCGCCTGTCAAATTTTCAAACTCTCGGACAATTTTCTCGGCTTCATCCTTTCTCGGAACACTCTTGAGCAATGGCCCTAATTGCGGTTCACAAGCTATCGCATCCACCTCGTATTTAAGAATGACAGTTCGTGAATCTCCCGCTAATACTTCAACACTTGCTTTAGAGTTATACTTATTTTTTACCCACTGCAAATTCTTTCTGGCAGACTCTGCAACAATCTTGTCTGCATCTATCCCTGAAACATTAACATTATTTAACATAGCCTCGCACAGCACCCCACCAATGCCACAAAAAGGATCGAGCAGTTCTTCTTCAGCTTTCACACAGCTAAGGTTTACAAGAATTTTCGCAAGCCGCGGCGATATTCCGAGTTCGCTTCTTCTTTCTGGCTTTGACATGTCTATCTCTTCGTTCTCTTCATTATCCGCATAAGCATTTATCATTCCAAAATTATATTCTTTTCCGCTAGAAACAAGGAAGTATTCCACACCAAGCCGTTTTGCTGAACTTGGAGAAACACTGCCAAAACTTCCGTCCTGAAGCCTTACCTGCCTTCCAACATTCTTCAGAACTGCTTTGAGCTTTTCTCTTTTAAATCTCTGCTTCAGATAATCAGCCAACTCACTTTCTGTATTCTCAATTATAGAATAAAAAAACTTTTCTTCTTCTCCTAAATAAATGTTTATTTTATCCAGCTTATTAATGAGATTTGAAACATTGATTTCAGACAAAATAACCTTTCCTATTTTGAGGCATCCTCCGAGCCAACCTATAAGTTCAGCAGGATTTATCTCTTCCGACAAGTCTAAAATAAACTTTTCATTGCTGATAAATTGGCTTAGAACATTCACACCACGCGCCTCCAGCCAAGACAATATCTCCTGCCTTGATAATTCCGGATTTCTGCCTAAAATAAACAGGTATTTCATGTTTTTTTGATGAAATGCCTGTTTAAAAAGA
The DNA here is from genome assembly GCA_964366295.1 of Candidatus Woesearchaeota archaeon. Lineage (GTDB taxonomy): Archaea > Nanobdellota > Nanobdellia > Pacearchaeales > GW2011-AR1 > CAYITH01. The sequence goes on from CAYITH010000026.1 coordinate 1,600, forward strand.
TTGAGAAATTAGGCGTTTAATTAAAACATGGATAATTTTAAACTCCCAACTCGTTTAAGCCTCTTAAAATATCTTCTTCTAATTGTATAATCTTCTCTTTGATTACCTCTGGTTTTTCATACTTTACTTCATTATATTCAACTTCTTTGTATTTAGATATGCTTAAATCCCAATTCTTTTCTTTAATCTCATTAAAAAACCTTTTGTTATTGCATCACTATCAAGCTCAATTCACTTTCGTCATCACAATTCTCTTGCTTCCGGGAAGTTTCGCCTTTATTTTTTCAAGCGCTTTTCTTGCTTCCTGTGCGTGTTTTTCAGTATTAACGGCTACGACAAAAATATTTTCGCCTTTCTCCAAGAAAGCAGCCCTGCCAATTGTCTTGCCGAAAGACAGCTGCATGCCTGTCTGCATCCTATCAGCGCCAGCGCCAGTAAGCATTTTGTTTTCTCTCATTATATGATGAGGATATACGCAAACTTCAAAATAATAACCGCCGGGGCATGCTGTTTCCAGCTCCTTATGAACAAACTGCCTTGAAGCCTCAAGCGCTGTATCTCTTATCTGCACATTGCCAACAGCATTCATTTCAAAAATAAACTTAAACTGCTTATTCAAAAATCCTTTTATATCCCCCATCTGAAACTTAACAACTTTCTGCGGCGGAACTGTTTTGATATATGCCTTGCCTTTTTTTGACGAATGCCTTGTATATGGGCGGGCATACCTCTTAGAATAAGAAGATGCTTTTCTTAATGCCATTATACTCCTCCTCTCGCTTTATCAGTTTCACAAAGATAAACAACGATATGCCCATCCATTTCTGAAGCCCTACTAAACTCTAACTCCTTATCTACTTGTTGCCTTAATTCTTTTCCATCCATCGGATCTATATAAGCATTATGATTTTCTCCCTCACCATAAACAAAAACCGCCCAGTATTTACTTTCTTCCTTTATATCTCTTAAAAAAATCTCTCTGCCAGTATTTCTGTTATTTAATAATCTAACAGGCGCTAAGTCGTCAGCACTTTCAACAAGCCGAAATCTAATCGGAATTTCTTTCGCGCTTAGCTCACTTGGTGCTGTATCTCCTAAAACTTCTGCTGAATCAAGATACACCATCTTACTTTTTGCCCCCTTCTATTTCTATTTCAGTAGTGATTGCCTGTCCAGGAAGGCCTTTTTCAAAAATTGCCCTGACAATTCCATTGTTTCCATGGGGCGCAGCTATTTTTCCTTTTATGCTTTTGCCAGCAGGCGATTTCCATTCTACACTTCTGCCAACAAACTTTTCCGCTTCTTGCCTGCTTCCAGCTCCTACGCTTAACAAAAAATGCCTCGGCTTATAAGTCTGCCTTCCCCTTCTAAACTGAACAACTAATCCTTTTGCCATTTTTGGATAAGGGAATTCTCCCCTTATAAATCCTCTAATGAAGTCTGAAAAACAGGTTTTTAAACCTTAGCCAGATTATAAAAAATACCTACGCCAGCTCATGCAACGCATCGAAATCTTCATACTTCTCCGCCTTCCATCTTTCTCTTCCCTTGAGATTTGCAATTACTTTATCCATTGTTCCAAGCGCAGTGCTTTCTGGGTGAGCCCATTTTGTTCTACTTTCTAAACTGCTCAAGCATCTCTCACAATATTTCCTCACACTGCATGCCTCTTCTCCTTCTACCTTTTCAAAGTTCTTATAAATAGCTTCAACAATCTCTCTTTTCTGCCCATAAGGCATTTTTCTAACATTCTCCCCGCCGTAATTTATAGCATTGAGAACAATGTGTGTGAGTTTAGGATTTTTACTTTCATATAATTTATAATCACTGATTTTTGAAGGATTAACAGATAAATAGCCTCTTAGCGCATTCTCTGGAATATCTCTGCCAGAGAAATTTAGCAATTCTTCATTTCTGCCATGGCCATACTGCCTGCTAAGAAATCCGTTTTCCCACAAAACAACTGCTTCGGTTAAGTTTTCCAAATATGCCATATTTTTTAAGTTAAAAAGAGCTATAAAAAGCTTTCGCAAATCCGGGCGAAATGTTTAAATATGGCTATTTTATATTACTATTATGGGTATAGCTAAAGTTACTAGGAATTACCAAGTTACAATTCCAATTGATGTAAGAAAAACTAAGGAGATTAATATTGGGGACTCTCTTTTATTTTCAGATATAGGGGAAAAGATAGTTATTATAAAGATGGACAATAAAAAATTGATTAAGGAACTATTTGGAATATGGAAAGGTAAAATTAAAGAAGATAGTATGACTTATGTAAAAAAAATAAGGGGTGAATGGGATAAAAGAGCAAAGAGGCTAGGAATATGAAAGTCGTTGATTCTGATATTTTTATCGATTTTTTAAGAGGTGTTGAAGAAGCCAAAGATTTCTTTATTAATAATGCCGAAAATATTGCCTTCTCTGCAATTACCGAAATTGAATTATTATCCGGAAAAATTTGCAATGAAGAAAGAGAAAGAGAGAAAATACTCTTCTTCCTTTCAAAATATACTAAAATACCCATTGACAATCCTATGACTATACTGGCGGGGGGATTAAGAAGAAAATTTAATATACCCTTTGCAGATTCTGTAATTGCTGCAACTGCTATCTCTAACGAAGCAACATTAATCACGAGGAACATAACCGATTTTAAAGGTATAGTTGAAATTAACTTGCACAAACCTTATTAGAAACACTGTTGTCACGACACCAAACATTTTTAAACCCGAATGCCTAAAAAGAAAGATGAAAAAAATCGGTTTATTTGCGTCATTATTTGTAATCTCACTCTTATTGGCTTCAATTGTTATGGCCACAGGCAGTTCATCTGGTAGCTCTTCTGTTTCTTCTGCGAAACAATCGATTGCTGAAATCGCGAAAAATCTTACAATTTTAAAAAAACTCAACGAGTGTTCAACTGAAAGTGATTGTTATGGCAAAGGCAAGTGCATGGCAGGCGGAGCCATATTAGAATGCACTTGTTATAGGGGAAAATGCTTTCCAGGTTTGATAGAGCAAAAATCAGCAGATGAAACTATTGAAGCTGAATTGAAAAAACTATTAACCTGCGAAGACAAGCCAACTCTTCCAGCACGAATTGCCTGCCGATTGAAAAATAAAAACTTGACAGAAGCGAGCATTCCTGAATCATGCCGTGTTCTTGACTCTACAAATAAAGGCAAGTGCATTTTATATTACGCAAAAATACAGCATTGTTACAATGAAACTGGGGTTGAAAAAGACAAATGCTTCAAAAGAGTAGCAGGTATTGTGGGTAAAAAAATAAAAGAAGTAAAAGAGGAGTTTAAGAAAAACAAACAAGCCCATAAAGATTATCTGCTCGCTCTCCTTTATGACCTGCAGGAAAAAGTTGAGAAACAGGTTGAGAAAGAAAGACTGACAGCAGAAGAAGGCGCAGAGATTATAGCAAAAATAACTGAAATAAAAACATCTGTCAGCGAGGGAAAAGCAAAAAAAGACATTAAAGCGGGGATAGAATATCTAAAAAAATTATGGAAGGAAAGAATAAAAAATGAAAACTAAAACGCTCACAATAATTGCAGTAATTGCGCTTTTAATATTGGGAATTTGGTATTTTTCCGGCAATAAAAAAATAGAGTGTAATGCCCAAGAAGATTGCAATAAAATCTCTAAATGTCAAAGTATTGAATGCACCTGCTACAAGAATAAGTGTGAAACAGGTTATATTTCTGTACCAGAAAGTGAAACGCCTGAAGCAGAAGAAAACAGAAATCTCCAAACTTCTGACGATACTTTTACCGCCTTGGATGAAAGTGTGGAATTGCTGGAGTAAGAGGTTTATAAATTCTTTTCTAATTGAGATTTAAGCTTATTCTTATTGCTTCATCAACTTTCCGCATTAATATTGCATCTATTTTAGATATCTTTTTTATTATTCTACTCTTGTCTATTGTTCTTATCTGATTAAGCAATATCGTAGAGTCTATTTTTAATCCAGAATCACTTGTCATAAGAAAGACATTAGTAGGATATTCTTTTTCATATACTTTGGAAGTTATTGGAGCTATGATAGTAGTAGGGCTATAGAGATTCGAGATATCATTTTGAATTATCAAAGCGGGCCTTATTTTTCCCTGCTCACTGCCTTTTACTGGCTCTAAATTAACAAGTACAATCTCGCCTCTTTTTATTGCCATCATGTTCCCATTTCCACCCTAATTCAGTATCTGTATCTCTCCATTCTTTTACCACCTCTATGCTATCGCTTGCCATTATCTTGCATTGCTCAATTAAAAGTGCTTCTTTCTTTCTTTTCTGATTCTCCGTCAAAATCATCAATTTTAGAATAATATCTTCATAACTCTCTTTTCCAGTTTCTTTTAATCTATCAAGCCCATTTTTCACAGATTCATGTAATTGAATTGTTGTAACCATCATTCTATAGACTAACTATAGTTTATAAATCTTTTGATAACCTAGTAATTATGGCGGATAAATAGTAGCTAATTCACAACCTCAAACTCGCCTAGCTCACTTTTCAGAACCTCGAAGATTTTTGAAGGCATCTTGACTGCTTTTGAGTCCTTGCTCTCACTCAACGCCTTATCAAATTCTTCTTTTGTTGCATCAATCAAATTGCTTTCTACAAATCTCCTTATCTTGCCTTCTGAAGCGAAAAAGACTTTATCTCCGAAAACTAATATGTCTCCTTGGCCTTTTGAGAATTTTACCGAGATTTTCTTTCTATCAAGGACTGCCAGCTCTTTTCTTTGCGCATACTCAATCAGATGATTTAACAGCAACATTGCATCTCGACGCGCGTGTTCGACCTCATGCCTCGCCAGCTTCCCTTTTTTGAACTGCTGTCTTGCTTTTACAATGTCCTTTAATATTTCCAGCATACTTTCGCTAAGTTTTCCTTTTCTTACTAATTCTTTCTCAACTTCTTTTATTAACTGCTGTTCTTGTTTCTTCCCAAAAATATCTTTCAGCAAATTAAAAACATCGCTGTAAATCTGCTCTATTGTTTTTGCCTGAGCTCTTTTTTCTATTTGTTCTCTCAAGCTCTTAAGCCTTTTAAGATAATCTTCGGTCTCTTTTAAAAGCTGGTCAATCTCAACACCTTTAATTTCTTCAACCTTACCGTGCTCAAATCCCTTGTAAATCCCGACTATTCTTTCAATGGTGTTTATGTATTTTTTCTCAAGCATTTTCTCTTTTTCAAAAAATACTTCTTTCATTTGCTTAACTGTTTCTTTTGGCGTCGGCGGAGGCAGTCCATAAAGCATCAGCAGTGCTTGGCTTGGCGTCAAAACTCCCCAATACATATCAATTAAAACTAAATCAAGCAGTCTCCTTTTAACTTCTTTAGACACCTTATCTCCCATTGACATAAACATATCTATCGCTTCTGGAGAAGGCTTGATTTTGCCCATCTTCAATAAAACCTTCCATGGCATGAATGTTCCTCGGTCAAAAAGAGGTATTCCGTCGCGGATAAATGTAAATATAACTGGGTTTGCGTCCTTGACATTCTCCCAGAACTCTGTCAGAATATAAACTTGCACACTCAACTTGTTCTTAACTCCTGCATATTCTGAAGCTTCCATAACCTGCTGGTATATGATGCTCCTCAATCTCTCTTTCAGCTCAAGGCGCGACATTCTCTTAACATCTGTATCATCAATAACAACAAAAACATCAACATCGCTGGTTTTTGTGGCTTCTCCGCGAACAACACTGCCAGCAACAACATAGCTTGCGATATATTTGTCAAACTTTCTTAAAACAAGCGACTTGTGAATCTGCGCCACTCGCAAAGCTCCTAAAAAACCCCTGTCATGCAGTGGAAAAGCCAAACCTACACCTTCTAAAAAATCATACTTCAAGTCAAGCCCATAGTTAAAAATATCCACTGGAGTGCCTATATGCAGCCATATTTTTGGCTTCATATCCTTTATTATTTTAACAACCTCAACTCTTATCTTCGGCATCTCTTTAAATTTCTCTTCAGGTATAACCATAAACAAATGAATTGGCTTCGCTGCTTTTTCTTCTTCACTCATCTTTTCTTCTTCTTCAAATCTTTGAGCAAATTGCGGAGGTATAATTCCAAGAGAAACTGTAAATGGATATTTTTTAAGAATTTCTTTTTTCAGCTTTTCAAGCTCTGCCTTTGTCTTCTCCATCTCTTTCTTTTGCTCTTCATTAACGCCGGTAGGATTCTCTCCAGCACGATACTCTGTCCTTAAGTCCTTAATTTCTTCTTCCATCGCCTTTTTTGGAGAAGAATTCGGAATATTCTCGCTTTTTTTCTCTTCTTGCGACTTCATAAAAGAGCAATAAAAAAGCAGTATTTAAATCTTGTTCTTTGAATTTGCCACTTTTTACCCTTTATTTATTGATTATAAAAAATAAAGGGTAAGATTTTGAAATACATGACAAATTACTTGAAAATATTGATGAGAGAATAGGATATAGAATCATGGACATTAGAGTAGTCAATAGCAATTTTGACGCGACACCAGGAAAATATGTAAAAACAGATATGGGGCTGTTATTTGAATGGTATAATAAAAATAAAGAGAAGGTTCCGGCGATAGTGTTAGCTATAATATTTCATCATAAATTTGAGAAGATTCACCCATTTATGGACGGAAATGGAAGAACTGGAAGGATGATTATGAACTATATTTTATTAAGCAACAATCTCCCGCCCATGATAATTCACAAAAAAACAAGAAAAGAATATCTTGAAGCTATGAGAGAGGCAGACGAATCTGATTTATGGAAAATCAATAAGAAATTATACGAGAAATTAATTAAATATGGAATAACTGAATTTATTGATACTTATTGGAGTTTGTTTTTATTTTCAAATTGGTTTAATACCCTGCGGTCTTGCCGCAGTCAATTTGAAAC
>CAYITH010000027.1:0-3154 GCA_964366295.1 Candidatus Woesearchaeota archaeon
CGATTGAAAATCGAGGCAGTTCGGAACACTATTTTGATGAGGCACGCAATAAAGAAAATGCTTAAAAATTTGCTAACCCCACAGCAAGCTGTGGAAAACGATTTGCTCTTGAGTAGAACAGTTTTCAATTTGCAAGAGCAAATCGTTTTGGGGTATTCATCGCAAATTTTTTTGTCTTCGACAATCAGCATTTTCAGTCTTTCAAAATTCGCAGCAAGCTGTGGAAAACAATTTGCTCTTGAGTATAATATCTTTTAATTTGCAAGAGCAAATTGTTTTGGGGTATTAAACCCAAATTTTGAAATAAAGAGTTTGTTCCACCTGAAGCTGAAAGATATGTAAGTGATAAACCAAAACTTCCACCGATACGCTACCCTCTTGAGCTTATCAAAAGACAGAACGGCACGCTTGAGGTCGAGTGAAAAAAACAAAGGTTTATATACGACAAAAAAGTGGTATTTTTAGATAAAACTTTTTTAAAAAGGAGGTTATATGGCAAAAAAAGGCAAAAGCCTTGGCGCTTGGGCGTTCCTTATTGGAGTGCTTTTAGCAATTATCCTTGGCTTGTTTAATACACAACTCGGCAATGTAGCATGGATTTCAGTTGTGCTAGTAGTGCTTGGTCTGCTTGTAGGATTGCTTAACTTAGGAAGCGGCGAGGCAAAAGATTTCTTGCTTGCGGCTTTAGCATTAGTAATTGTAAGCAATCTTGGAGGAGAAGCTCTGAATATTCTAGCACCAATTAAGAATGTGCTTGATGCATTGCTTACATTGGTTGTGCCGGCTACAGTAGTTGTGGCTCTTAAAGCGGTGTTTGCGGCAGCAGAGAGATAAAGAAAATGCTTAAAAATTTGCTAACCCCACAGCAAGTTGCGGGTTTAGCAAATTTTTTTGTCTTCGACAACCAGCATTTTCAGTCTTTCAAAATTCGCAGTAAGCTACTGGGTATTAAACCAAAATTTTGAAATAAAAAAATTTTTATTTTTTATTTTTTTTATGTTATAGATTAGGAAGGAAGTATAAATATATTAGAAGAGGAGAATATTTGATAGAGCATATAATTTTTGACTTATAGTGAAAGACATAAGTCTTTCCCTATCTGTCAGAAATGCTGACAAGTCTGTGCATTTCTGAACACCTCGAAAATCCCAAATCTAAACTGGATTTTCTTAGTACTCAAGGCGTAAGCGGGGAATTATCAACGTCCTTGACTATATCATGAAAATATCAATTTCTATTGCATCTCCCACAATGGATGAGGCATTGAAAGATATGTGTTAAGCTGTAAAAGTTGCAGATATTCTTGAGTTATAGTCAAGGACAATAATATTTTACATAATGAAATGCCAAACTACATCGGCATTTCATTCATAATATCTCGCTTGTCTTTTGGCTTTTCTTCAAGAGCAAACTGCTTTTGAATTTCAGCAAATTGTGGCGTAACAATTATAATGTTTTCTCCGAAACCGCCGATATTCCCTTGAAGTGCGTCAGAAGTCTTTTTTATCTTTGAAACAGCTCGCTTTAATTCTATAATATCCTTGGCTTTCAATGGCTTTATATCAATAATAGCAATAGTGTATCCCTCTCTTAAGGCATCGAGAATTGGCACAACATCTTCAAATCTTTTTAAAACAAATAGGCGGACAAAAACTTTTGACCTTTGCTTGTCCTGACCAAGATCAACCTCAATGTAATCTGTTTCAGTTGTATCTCTTCCGCCGATGAGATTTGACAAGCCCTCTTTAATGCCTCTTAACACCATAACCTAAACGCAATCTGTTAGTATATAAATATTTCTATATTTCAATATGCTTGTTAGAATGAGAGTGTTGTTTAAAAAGAGTTGCTTAATTTGAGTCTTACGGAAGATGAATGTGCTCAAGGAGAATGCAGAAATTACGATTTATGGTTTGCAAATGGAAGAAGGAAGTATATTGGTTAATGGATTGGAGTATTGTCTGCCGTAAAATTTTATTTTTTGAATCAGTAGAAATAAGAAGCAAATTCATAAAACTTATTCCTGATGAGGACTATACATTTATGCAGGAAAGAACTATTGACAAAAAACCGAAGAAGGTTCTACATGCAAAATTTCTGACAATGTATCCGCCAAAACACAGAGAAGACAGAATAGGTTTGCTAAATATCAAGTTTCATAGAAGCCTGAAAGAGATGTTTTATAGACTGGGCGATTAAGTCTTCAAGATTTTAGGTTCTTTAATTTGCTGGTTATTTTAAGCTTTAGGTCTTCCATTTGTTTAAGCAAGGGCAGTTCTTGTTTTTCTATTGAACTAATGCGAAGAGAGAAGAGTTTTTTCTTCTCCTGAAGCTCTTTTTCCAATGTAGATTTCTGTGCAGGAAACATTATCTGGCCGATGACTTTATAAATTCCGTCGCGAGACCTTGACAGCTCAGACAATACATTTTCTATCTCTGCGAGCCTTGCTTCAAAAGACTGCCTTTGAATTGAGAAAGATTGAATCTTTTGCTCCAACTCCTGAAGCTGTTCTAAGCTTTGCTGAGTATCGTTATCCATACTAATCTGTCTTCACCTTTGCAATATGCTTTCTTGGCTTGAAGAAAATCTTGCTGCCACAATTTGGGCAGACAAACCTTTTATCGAGAGCCTTAGAGGATAATTGCTTTTCACAATTAAAACATTTGTAGTTGGCCATAATATACAATGGAATAGCAAGGTTTATAAATTTATAGTCTGAGCTGCGAAAGTAATCTTACTCGAGATAATAAACTCTTGAAGCAAATCTTTTTCCGCAGTTTTTGCAGACCCATATGCCCCTCGAAACGCTTTTTGCTTTAAGCTTTTTGCAAAATGGGCATAATTGTTTTTTTCTTTGTTTTGATTCTATTGCAGTTACCCTCTCACGAACTTTTGAGCCGTATCTTGCTCCGAATCTTCCTGCGCTTTTTACTTTTTTTGTTGCCATAACAAATAAGATAAGTTTAATGGTTTTTAAAAGTATGTAAACTCAATCAAATGGGGCTGCCAGGATTTGAATGAGAGAAACGAAGTTTCTCCTCACACCTCTTCCTAGTAGAGTAAGCGTTCACTACTTGGAGAATCACATTTCAAATCCTAAATGGGGCTGCCAGGATTTGAATGAGAGAAACGAAGTTTCTCCTCACACCTCTT
>CAYITH010000027.1:3254-8229 GCA_964366295.1 Candidatus Woesearchaeota archaeon
TTCACTACTTGGAGAATCACATTTCAAATCCTAAATGGGGCTGCCAGGATTTGAACCTGGGTCGCCAACTCCCAAGGCTGGAATCTTACCAAACTGGACCACAGCCCCATTCATAGATTTAAATGGCTTAATATCATTAATAAATCTTGCTACTTCGGCTCTTCTGTATAATCGAGTATTCCACTTATTTGCTTTTGTAAAATTATATCCTACAGACTTTGCAATCTCCTTAAAATCATTTAAAAGCTGTGGATTATGATTTGAGAAATTTATGTGCAACTGCTTGTCTCTTTTGCAGAATATTAAACAGCCATCGGTGTCGATTAGTCCTTTAATACACTTTTTTGAATAAATTGGATTATCTTTTATCCAAATAGGAATAGAGATTTGATTTTTAATTTTACTTCCCCTCTTAAGCCCAAATTCTATTAATTTATCTGCAAGATATTTATTACAACAATAGAGCATTAGACCATTGGAGTTTTTCGCGGGCAACTCTTTTAAAATTAGACCTATTAATCTCTTTGCTAGATCTTTAACATAATCAATATATTCCTTATCTTTTTTGTTAAAAAATATCTTTACTTGGTTTTTGTACATATTTCCATCACCAAGCATTATACCTATAAACTCTGATAGATTTTCCCCTTCTTTTATTGGATAGATATCTTTTGTAAAGTAATTCTCGCCGAGATTCTTTCCATAATCTAGTGTTTTTTCTTTAAGCTTAAAATTGGTTTTTAGCAATAAACCTAATTTTGAGAGATAATCTTCCCTGAGAGTCATATTTCTATAGAGGATATTTCTAATTTCAAAGCCCAGCTTGTCGCTAATATAGTCGAATTTATATCCTGAGTTTTTTATTTTTAAAATAAACTCGGGTGTTATCTCGTACCTCTTCATATTAATACTACCAAACTATACTTTTTAAATATTGATAGATTTAAACTTCAAATCAACTTGCCGACAATATAAGTGTCAATGTATCTATTATCATCTGTAAGAAGAGCTCTCTTCTTCACACCTTCAATTTTAAAGCCGAATTTTAGAGCCAGTTTCCAAGAGGCAATATTTTCTATTGCCATTTCTGCCTCTGCACGCTTGAATCCTTTTTTCTTTGCCTGCTGAAGCATTGTTTCAAGCAATCTTGTGCCTATGCCTCTCCCCTGATAGTCTGGATGAACTCCCCAACCGAGTTCTATTCTATGCCTTAATCTTCCATCTTTTTTGAATCCTCCAAAAATTGACCCTATAATCTTTTCTCGGGATTTATCAACAGCTACTAAACATATGTTCTCCGGGTTTTTAGTTGAGAGGTCTTTGCGCATTTTTTTAATTTTTTCTTTTGAGGGTGCTTTGTTTCCGCCAGTATAGAGCCAGTTTTTTCTGATTAAACCCTCTTTGCGTATTTGAGCAATTCCAATTTCATCTCCGGGCTTTGCCTTTCGAATCAGTATATCATTCATTATTCCCTCTTTTTTATTTCTTTTTTGCTTCAGGCTTTGCTGCAGCGGCAGCAGGTTTGGCAGCTTCGGCTTTTGCGCCTGGCGTTGCTTTCTTATCTTCGGCTTTTTCGCCAGGTTTTGCGGCTGCTGTAGGCGTTGGAGCTGTGGCTTGCGCGACTTTTGCGGCTTCTTCTGCGGCCGCTTTTGCTTCTGCTTCTTTCTTCAGCGCTTCTTCTTGTTTGGTTTTGACTGAGGCAAAAAACGAATCTATCTGCTTTTTCTTTTCTGGAGAAAGTTCGCTTTGCTGTTCTTTAATTTCTTTAGAGAAAACTCCTTTTTCAACCTCGCGAAGAATTTCTTTTGCTTCTTTGTTCTCAATCAGCAAACCTAAGCTTATTGCACTGCCTATGATTGATTTAACTGCTGAGTCAAATTCTCTTGCCAGCATATTTGGATGCTTGATTTTTGCAACTGAAATTATCTGTTCTATAGCGAGGTTTCCGACTTTTGTTTTTGAATGAAGACCCGAGCCTTTTTCTGCTCCAGCTTCTTTTTTTAACAGCTCTGAAACTGGCGGCGAAGCTACAGACAAAGTAAAGTTTTTTGTCTTTGTATCTACATTAAGCGTTACAGGAACTTTCATCCCCTTGAAGCTTTTCGTTGTTTCGTTGACTTGCTGTATCACTTTGCCGATATTTATGCCTGCCGGGCCAAGCTGCTGGGCTACTGCTGGGCCAGGCTTCATATCTCCGCCATCAACGAGCAATTTTATATTCATATGTTCTCCTAAAAGTCTTCGCTTTCGTCTTTGCTTACATCTGCGCTATCTTCTCCAGACTCTGCAGAATCTCTGCGAATAACTTTAATGTTGTCAAGTTTTACTGTAAATGGAATAGGAATAACAGCGCCTAACAAGGTAACTACTGCTTCGCCTTTCTGCTTGTCTACACGAATGACTTTTGCCTGCTCTTTCTTAAATGGCTCTGCAATCATTTCAACAATATCATTTTTCTCTATTTTTATCTGCTCGACTTTAGGCTCGAGCATATTTTTAATTTCGTCATAAGAAACTGTTTTGCCTATTATTCCCTTGACATAAGGCAAATCAAATACTGCTTCTTCAGCGCTCTCTCTGTCCGGAGATTCCAATATTAAATAGCCTCTAAGTCCATGCGGACGAGCAATGCTTGAGATACCTATCTTTCGCTTATTAACCTTCTCAGTAATAAGGTCAAGCGCCTTGTCTTCCTTGTTTGTGGTTACTTTTATAATGAAAAACATTTTCTCCAAAAACCTATGGTTTCTGCACTTCCCTTATAAAAAAGAGAAGCAGTATAGAAATACATTTTGAATGGTTTATAAGGTTTTCTACTGCCCCTAAACAAGGTTCATCAGCAGAGTTATAAAAAAACCTATTAAGCCGAGTATAAGTATTCCTAATGCTGAAACTTTTGCAATGCTCTTGAATTCCTGCGAGTCTGGCTTGCGCAAGACCTGCCACACACGGACGCACTGAGTAAAAAACGATGAAATCTTCTGGCGAATATTGTTTAGCATACGGGATTATGAATAAATTTGTTTTTAAATGTATAGTATAGGGCATAATTATCTGAACATTTTTATTGCCTTATCCTATCTATAGTCAAGGACAATAATATTCTACCGGATTTATTGTCCTCTTCTATCTATCAAAGGCGCATTTTTGGTAAATTTTCAGCGTCCTTTGATATATAGTGAAAGAACCAAGTCTTTCCCTATCTATTAGATGACGTTAACATCTCCTCAGGAGTCATCTAATATATAGATAACTGCGCAACTTATGTTGCATTTATTTCGCAGTTATCTATCTGTATAACTGCACTAAATCCATGCAGTTATCCATATCAAAGGCGCAATACTGTCCAATTTTCAGCGTCCTTTGATATATTTCTTTTCTAGAGATTTCTTAAAATTCTGAAAATCTCCCAGCATTATGCGTTCTTTTGCCTTTTTTATAAGCGACTGCATAAAGTGCAGATTATGAAAAGAGGCGAGGCGATATCCATTGCCCTCTTCTTGAAGAAGAAGGTGCCGAATATAGGAAATAGAATAATTCTTGCAGACAAAACAACCGCAATTTTTGTCTATGGGATTTGAATCTACTTTATATTTAGCATTTAAAATATTAAGCTTGCCGTTCCATGTTAGAAGCCCGCCATGCCTGGCGGTTTTTGTCGGAAAGCGCGAGTCAAAAATGTCTGCTCCGAGAGAAATTGCGGTTAAAACATCTACGGGATGGCCAACACCCATCACATAGACGGGCTTGTTTTCAGGCAGGAGCTTTTTGCTTTCTGCTATCATGCGATACATTTCTTCCCTTGGCTCTCCCAATGCCAAACCGCCTATAGCATATCCGTCAAAGTCAATCTTAGAAATATCCTTTGTGGAGCGCTCTCTCAGCGCTTTATGAACTCCTCCCTGGCATATACCGAATAATAACTGCTTTCTTTCTTTTTTTATGTTCTTTTGAATTTTGTCGTGGGCAGATTTGCACCTTTTCGCCCAGTGTGTTGTTGTGGAGACTGCTTTTTCCACCTCGCTGAAAGAAGCTGAAATAAGAGGCATTGAATCTAAACACATTGCAACATCAGCACCGAGAGAGCATTGAATTTTCATGCTGTCTTCAGGAGAGATAAATATTTTTTCTCCGCTGAAGGGATTCCTAAAAGATATGCCTTTTATGGTTGAATTTATATAAAGTGATTCTGCATACATCTGAAAACCGCCTGAATCTGTGAAGACAATTCCGGGAAATGACATAAAATCTGCGAGGCGTGTGAATTTTTTAACTACCTCTATGCCTGGGCGCAACGAGAGAATAAATGAGTTGCAGATTATTGCTTTCGCGCCTGTTTCCTGAAGGTCATTTGAAGAAAGATATTTTGCAGTGGCTTTTGTGGCTACTGGCATAAAAAATGGGGTTTCTATCTTGCCAGAGCGTGTTTCAAGAACGCCTATTCTTGCTATAGTGCTTTGGTCTTTATTAATAATTTTAAACATCGATTAAGCAGAAAAAATAAGTATAAAAATTATTGCCCTAATCTTCAGGCTCTGATTCTGCTTCTGCAGACATCATTTCTTCGAGTATATCCTCTTCGACATCCCTCTTAAATCCTATAGTGCTGCCATCTTTGAAAGCGATTTTAATAAAAACAGAAGAAACTTCTGGGGCGTGATAAAGCGCCTCGCCGCATTTTGCAATGACTTCTCTTGTAACCTCGCTCTTTTTTTCGGAAAATTTAGCTATTTTCATTTTTTTATACTGAATTAAGGGTTTAAATACAAATTGATATTTAAATATATGTTTTGGAAAGATATAGTCAATAATATTTTACCATCTTTATTGTCCTCGCCTATATAGCAAAGGCGTATCCGCGGTCAGTTATCGACGTCCTTTGCTATAGGAATATATAGTAAGTTTTGAAATAACCCTGCTGAACGCAAGCTTTATTAACCACTTCAGCCATTTTATAAAGTAAAATGGATCCGAC
>CAYITH010000028.1:0-8092 GCA_964366295.1 Candidatus Woesearchaeota archaeon
GAACGCAAGCTTTATTAACCACTTCAGCCATTTTATAAAGTAAAATGGATCCGACAATATTCGCAGGTATTATGGGGGCAATGGGCGGGCTGACAAGAGGAGTTATAGGATTGCTTAAGGCACTTTCTTTAAGAAGGAGGATTATATGGCAGTATTACCTTATAACTGTGCTGATTGCTGTGATAATTGGAATATTTACGGGTATCATATTTAATTTTGACCCTCGCCTTAGCCTGCTAGCAGGCTATGCTGGAACAGATATTCTTGAGGGAATCTATAAATCCTTTGCTGTGCAAAAGGTTTATACTGGTGGCAAACAAAGATGACATCTCAAAAGCAGCTAGTATTGTTCATTAAAGAGGCAAAAAGGCGCGGGTTGAGCGAAGAATGGATTAGAAGAGAGCTTATAGATAATGGATGGAAAGCGCAGGTCGTTGAAAGCGCATTGGAATTCCTAAAAAAAGAAAAAAAGAATCTCTATGGCATAACTATATATCTTCAGCCAGAGGTTATTGAAAAAGTTGAGAAAAGAGCCAGAAAAAACCTGATGAATGTCCGAGAGCAGATAGAGGACATAGTAAGAAGAAGCGCGGTGAATGCTTCTGGAAAGACCCTTAAGGAAGAAAAGCTGGATGATACTCTTGTGGCACTGTTCTCAAGAAGCCGAAGAGGGAGAAGATGAAATTTGACTTTGTAGTATTTGGAGCGACCGGACTGCAGGGAAGAATTTGCGCGAGAGATTTGTTAAACTCTGGGTATAAAGTTTTATTGTGCGGGCGCGATGCCAGTGGTGTAACTTTTTTATTGAAAAATAAGAATGCGAAATTCCAAAATCTTGATTTGAGAAATTACAAGGATGTTGTGAAGATCATAACATTATCCGGAGCAAAGGTTGTGGTAAATTGCGCAGAGCTTACTTACAATATACAAGTTATGAAGGTCTGCCTTGAAGCAAAAAAATCATTGACTGACTTGGGCGGACTGCAGAAAATAACAAAAGAGCAATTCAAACTGCACAATGCATTTAGAGAAAACAATCTGATTTGCATTACTGGGTGCGGCTCAACTCCTGGAATATCAAATGTTATGGCCTCTTATGCAGTAAGAGCTTTTGACAGCATTGAAACTATAAATCTGGGGTTTGCCTGGGACTCAAACATAAAAAAGTTTGTCGTGCCATATTCAATGCAGAGCATATTTGAAGAGTTCACAAGTTCGCCTATTTTGTATCATAATGGCAGGTTTATTAAGGAAAACAGGGCCAGATGCGTCGGAACAAGAAACTTTAAGGGTATTGGCGAGCAGACCGCATATTGCATTGTGCATTCTGAAGTTTACACTTTCGCGAGATATTTCAAGAATAATGGGCTGAAAAATGTCAATTACTTTGCAGGTTTTCCTGAACATTCAATAAGAGTCATCAAAGCTCTTATTGAAACAGGATTTAACAGCAATAATGAAATAAATATTGCCGGAGAAAGAATAAAACCTGCGGAGTTCACACTTAATGTTTTAAAAAAAATAAGAATGCCTGCAGGATACAAAGAAACAGAAAATATCTGGGTGGAGGTTGAGGGGTTAAAAAAAGGCAAAAAGAAGAAAGTTGAGATGAACTGTATTGTAAAAACTATTAGTGGGTGGGAAGAGGCAGGAAGCAATGTTGATACTGGTAGGACAATCAGCATAATCTCGCAGATGATTCAAACAGGATTAATCAAAGAAAGTGGAGTTTACTCGCCTGAAGCTGTTATTCCGTGTGAGACTTTTTTTGAAGAATTAGCAAAAAGAAAAATGCGGGTTTATATGAACGAAAAACCCATAAATTAATAAACCGTTGTCTTGTTTTTCTGTCATGGCTAAAAAAATCGGAAAAGATAGTGGAAAAGATGCAAGAAAAGAGCTAATGAGTTTATTGGAAAAGTGCAGTGTGAAGGAGTTTTGCTTAGACACAAAAAATAGAGAACTGCATCTGTATAACAAAGAAGATTTTGACAGATTTTTCCCGGAACTTGACGCTAAACCTCAGATAGCGGATTCTAGAAAATACGGCGAGCCATATGGCGCTGGAAATGTAGCTTTTTTTGAGTATGGAGGATGGAGAATTAGCGGAGATGTTTGTCGAGTGTAAAGCATTAGCGATAAATAATTCAATAAATTATATGATATTTTATAGATATAGTCAAGGACAATAATATTCTGCAGGGTTTATTGTCCTTTTCTATCTATCAAAGGCGCATTTTTGGTAAATTTTCAGCGTCCTTTGATATAATTCTGAAATTACTATGCTAATTAATAGAGTCATCGGCAGAATAATTATAAATCGGCAATCGAAAGGTTTAAATATAATACGTATTTAATATGGACTATGGAAGAAAGGTTCATGCATAAGGTATCGAAAGGAAGCAGGTTTAACCAGGTTTATATTCCAAACAGCATGAGCCAGATTTTTGAGCCGGGAGATGTAGTAGAAATTAGGCTGGTGAAGAAGAAATCAGAACTGTTCTACTCTAAAAACCTTAAAAAAATTGGAAGTTTTAAAGAAAAGCTGATTAGCGAAATTTTTTCTTTTCTTAAAGGATTTAATGGTATAAAAAAGGTATTTATTGTCGGCTCTTTCTTAACGAAAAAGATAGATTATGATGACATTGACATAATAATAGTAATGAAAGAGATAATTGGAATTGAGGAAATAAATAAAAAAATACTTGACCTATTTGAGATAAAATTGCATCTCCTGTTTATTTCAGAAGAACAGTTTAACAAACTGACAGAAAGCTGTCCGATGACTATATGCATGTTGCGATATTTTGTTTCAGACAAAGGATTTATCCTGCCTCAAAAACAAATTATTGATAAAAACCATATAAGCTTCCTGCTTATGATGCCATATGACTTAATTGACACAAGCATAATGAATGGAGCAATTTGGAAGTCTAATTTAAGAAGAATTATATGCATTGAGAGGTTTCTTTATGGAAAAGAGTTAGACTCTCGACATATTGACAAAATACTTGAAAAGGTGGTTGGGAAGAAAATCTTTTTATTGATGGAAAAAGGCGAGTTTCTAAATCAGGAGACAATAAAAATATTAAAAAAAATTGCTAAAGCAAAGCTAATAAAAATTGAGGAGATTATAAAATGAGCAAAAAAGACAAGATAGATGAATTTACCACTCTTGGCGCAAAGGCATTGAGGCATAAAATAGGAAGCATAGTAAATGCAAATGAAATCTATGCGCAAAAATATGCTCGAGATTATGATATACTAAAAGTTGAGGCTATAAAAGCAATCGCGGAAATTAACCTTAATGAAGTTGAGAAAATTAAAATAACGAACATATTAAAAAACAAACTTAGAAAAGAACTGGAAAGCAAGGATTTCATAGATGATAAAAAATTTGAGATTATGAATAAGGAAATAAATGATTTTTTGAAGGAGATATTTAATTGAGCTTGTACTGATATAGATAATTCTGATGATTAGAACAATATTTATTCAGAATTATCTATCTGTATAACTGCACAAACATATAACCTATATCATGCAGTTATCCCTAGCAAAAATCAAACTGCTTCTAAAGAAACCTCATTGCCGTATATGCCTTTAATTTCATCTTCTGCCAGCGCCTTGTTCCAAACTCTTACCTCATCAATTATTCCATTAAATGAACTCTCGCCGCCCCATTTGCCTATTGTAAAGGTGGCGCTATTTGATACTTCGCCAGGCATAGAACGCTCTGCAATTTTAACTCCATCAAGATAAAGATGCGCTATTCCCGAAGAATCTCTCGTAGCTGTGACAAAATACCACTCGCCAGCTTCTATAACTTGAATAAATTCTTCTTTGTTTGATTTTATATTTTCTCCGCCGGTTATTTCAAAGAACACTTCATTGTCAAGATAATAAACTCTAAACCAGTTGCCTCCTGTTGCTTCGCGTTTTCCCGCAATATGCCTTGCTCCTTCTATTGTTTCATTGCTTAATTTAAACCATAATGCTAAAGTGAAAGCTTCTGAGCCGAAATTAAAATCAACGCTATGGGGGATTTCAATAATGCTATTTTGACCATTAAAATTCACTGCATTGAATTTAATTTCTGAAACTACACTCTGAACATTTGAAGCTACTCCGTTGTTTTCTTTGCCTGATGAGTCAAAAGCGAGAGTTTCATTATTGTCAAAATCATATGAGGCGATAAGAGAGTCTTGTGTTGGAGTGCTTGATTCTATAGTCTGCGTTGGCTGGGCTATCCAATTGCTTATTTGCTGCGTAATTTCTTCAACGCCTATCAGCTCATCACCCTGAATCCATAAACTTATGTAATCAGTTAAATCTGAAAGCGCAATATTGCCGTTGCAATCTTTGTCGGCTCCCAGCAGGTCGCAAGACAAGAGATTTCCTAAGACTTCTTCCTCATCCTTTAATTGTTTCTCAAGCTTGTCTATCTCTGCAATAAGATAATTATACTCTGCATTTGTTGTTTTGAATAGCTTGTTAGTTTCGCTTATTTTTTTCTCTATTTCATTGATATTTTTTTCAGTTTCTATAACTTTTTTTACAAGAATTTTTTCTTCTTCAGTTATTTCTCCAAAAGCATCAACATCTATCCTGAAGTTCATGCCTACTAAAGAATAGCTTGGATAAAGACTTGGGCTAACTTCCACATAAGTATTCCCGTATTCTCTTTCTAGATAATCGAAATACAAATCATTAACTGCGGAGAGGGCTTTTTTAAATTCTGCTTCTGAAGAAAATTCCATTTGTGATGGCAGGTCTTCGAATTTATCAACTTCCCATTGTTTTTGAGCAGCGGCAAAGCCAGCGAGCAGAATAAAAAACACAAGAAATAATATTGGCAAAGCTAAGCAGGTTTTTTCGTTCTGTCGCGGGTTGTTTGTTTTATCCATTTTTACATTTAGAGTTTATTAAAACCTAAAAACTGCTTCAAACATTGTTGGTTGATCTGCTGGGTCTTGGTTAGGGTCAGGTATTTGTTGATTTAAAACCGCATCATTAGGGTTTAGTTTTGATTTCAAGCCAATGCTGAATCTTTTTTGATTATTCTGTCCTGTTTTTTTATTAATATCTTCTGCACATTTAATCCCATGATCTAACATTTCTTCAACATAACCTGCTGCATCACCAAACTTCTCCTGAATATTGGAACATATGCTGTCCTCATCATTTAACTCTGCCGGTGGAAACATTTCCCTGCAAACATGGCGGGCTTCTGCCCGAGTTATAACGCACCCTTGTTCGCAAACCTGTTCTTTTGGGTCGGGCGATATCTTAACAACCGAAAAACCTTTTCTTGTTTTTCCAAGTTCTGTAATTAACTCTCCTTTGGCGCATCGCGACATTTCAGATTTAAGTGTATCTCCTATTTGCTCTGCATCGTCTTTGCAGTTTTCAAAAGAAAAATCCCGTAATTCATTAGTGCATTCTGGCCCTGTCCTGCGCAGGCATTCTATTCTTTCAGCTTCATGAACCTTACATTCTTCTTTATTATATGCAACACATTTTTTCTTTTTGGCAAGTTTTCCTTCTTTTGGTTCATCTGCGCATGAATCAGATGCTTTTCCGCAAGATTTCCAGCGGGTCGCATATATTTTATTAACTTTTTTTTCAAGTTTTGCAAGCGCTACTCTTGTTCTCCTCATTTCATCTTTTATAAACAAAATTTTTAATTTGGCTCTAAGCCCGGTTTCGTATTGAAAAACACGCGACCTCTCTACGTCTAATACTGCTAACTTCAATTTTAATTTAAGAATCTCCTTATTTAATGGCTCAACTTCTTTTGAAGTTTCGGTATTGACAAAATCCTTAAGGCAATTTTCTAATGCTGAAGCTTCTGGACGCTCATCAGGCGCGTCTTGAGCATAACTAAATGGAAGAAAAAACGCAAAAAATAAAATAAAGAAAATAAAGAAAATGCTTAAAAATTTGCTAACCCCACAGCAAGCTGGGGGGTATTCATCGCAAATTTTTTTGTCTTCGACAACCAGCATTTTCATTCTGTCAAAAACTTTGCGAAATGGAAAGTTTAAGTTTTTGAGCACTGTCAGAAATTCTATTTCTGAAGTTTCAAAATTCGCAGCAAGCTGTGGAAAACAATTTGCTCTTGAGTAAAATATTTTCAAATTTGCAAGAGCAAATCGTTTTGGAGTATTAAACCCAAATTTTGAAATAAAGAAACCCCATAAAACTGCTCTTTTTTTCATCTAAGTAATAGCGCACCGGCAGTTTTAAATCTTCCTATGTCCGCGCAAGCCAGTAGACATAACGGTCTTGCGGAAAGACCTCTGGAGAAACATTAATCATATAGGCAAGGTGTTCTGCATTCTCTTTTGAAACCTCATTCTCGTTTTTCTGAAAAGAGAGAATTTTGTTGCTGGGAATGCCATATAAGTCTGCGAGTTCTGAAAGAATCTTCTCAATATCCTGCTCAGGGTTTTCAGGAAGCATGATGCTTATCGGCTTGTGATTTATCCAAAACAAAAAGTGAGGTTTGCCGTGCGTTATTTTATATACTATTAAATGAGCGAATCTGCTCTTCTTGCCAGTGTGCCTAGGTGCAGGCAAGGATTGAGAGGCATCAGTACGAATATTAGAGTGTATTTGCATGCTATAAGTGGGTGAAAATTCTTTATATAATCTTGGCTATAACAATATATATTGGAGTTTGTAACTCATAAGGGAAAATGTGTTCTTGAGGGCAATAAGCGAGGGTATTAATGCTTCGCTTATTCAAAAAACTCAATTCCAAGCTCTTCCGACATTTCTTCTTTCTCTTTTTGCTGGCGAGTTTTTCCGCCTTCGCCTAAAATTTGTGAGCTTTTAACGCCTGTGACAATAAGCATTACTCGCAAGGTCTTGTCCATGTCTTCTGAAATTTGCGCGCCCCATATCATCCTTGCCTCGGGAGAAAGCTTGTTTCCTATATGCTCTATGATTATTTTTGCTTCGTCAAGACTTAAATCCGGGCCTCCGACAATATTAACTAATGCGCCAGTGGCATCTGAAATATCGACATCTAAAAGAGGATTATCAATTGCTTTTTCAACAGCTTCTATGGCGCGGTCTTTTGAATCTGATTCTCCAACGCCAATTAAAGAAACTCCGCCACCGACCATGACTGCTTTTATGTCTGCGAAATCAAGATTGACAAGCCCTGCTTTTGTTACGAGTTCTGCTGTGCCTTTGACAGCATTTGTAAGTATTTCATCGGCTACCTTGAAAGCAGTGTGAAGCGGAAGCTCTGGAGCTATTTCCAAAAGCTTATCATTTGGGATAACAATAAGAGTATCTACAATTGACTCCATTCTTTCAAGCCCATACATCGCATTTTCTATTCTTTTTTTTCCTTCAATAGAGAAAGGGAATGTAACTACACCGATTGTTAAGGCGCCTGCTTTTTTCGCAATTTCTGCGATAACGGGGGCTGCGCCTGTGCCTGTTCCGCCGCCCATTCCAGCTGTTATGAAAACCATGTCTGAGCCAGTTATCCTTTTTCTTATATCCTGCTCTGACTCGAGAGCTGCCTCTTCGCCGACTTTTGGATTACTGCCTGCGCCTAAACCTTTAGTTAACTCTTTTCCTATGAGAATTTTATAATCTGCGTTGGTGTAAAGCAAATCTTGAGCATCAGTGTTAACTGCTATCATCTCTCCGCCTTTTATGCCTATATCTTTCATTCTGCTTAAAGTATTTCCGCCGCCGCCGCCGACGCCTATAACTTTAATCTTGGCGTTTTGCTTTTTGATAAGCTCTTCCAATTCCCGGTCAATTTCAAGAAGCTCCTGCGAAACATCACTGCGGGGCTCTTTTTTGAACAATTCTGCCATCTAAAAAAAACAGAGCAACAGTTTATAAAGTTTCTTGATAAAATTTTACTACTTTGTTTCGGTTTTATTTTGGGGAAATTAAGCAGAAAATATAGTGCTGATAACAGATACAAAAAGTATAAAATAGGCATTAGTCCGATAATCCTTAAAATGAAGAAAATGCTTAAAAATTTGCTAACCCCACAGCAAGCTATGGGGTATTCATCGCAAATTTTTTTGTCTTCGACAACCAGCATTTTCAGTCTTTC
>CAYITH010000029.1:0-8061 GCA_964366295.1 Candidatus Woesearchaeota archaeon
TAATCAAGTGAAATTTAAAGAATGGACTATTTTTTAGGAATTATGCAACACTGCAAAATAACTTTAACATTATAAATGTTACTATACTAAAATGAATACTTATCCTATTTAAATCTATGCTATATATAATATATACTGCATCTGCGAAAACATTAAATACTTGACAATATTATAAAACGAATGGCAAGTTTATTGGATAAATTGAGCAAGCCACTGTTAGCAGGAGGCTTGGCAATAATGCCTTTTTTGCCGTTTCAGCGAGAGGCTGTTGCGCAGGACTTCGGCGGATTAGCTGAAAAAGTGGAGAAAAAAGTAGAAAGGAAACAGGCAAAGGAGTATGGCGATTTAAGAGACTATTTGTTTAGGGAAGATGAACTGCCTAAAGGGTATAAAATGGATTATTCAAACAATAAGATAATACAAGCAATGGTTGCTAGCGAATATCCTAATAAAAAACGCGGCATAAGGGAGGTAGTATTTGTAGAGTACAAGAATAATAATGAAGATAATGTAAATTTAAATTCGGATACTATAAATAATTTTGTGTTGGTTGTGACCGCTGGCTCAAATAAAAAATATGTCATTCACCATGCTATTTGGATTCGTGCTCCAGGAGAAGGCTATTCTATCTATCTGCCATATGCAACCAGAGAAGGAGACCTATCATTAAATATCATTTTCTCAGTAAAGCTCAATGAAGAAGACACTAATGATTTAAAATTTGAGGATTATGCGGATAATCCGCCAATACTTTCTAAAAAATTGATAGACCGAAAGCCCTTATTAAAAAGCAAAGTGAAGCATATTCTAAATGGCATTGACAAGATTGTTAACAGAGTTAATGGGAAGGGAGTATACTTGATCAAGCAGTTCTAAATTTATTTAATTTTCAACTTCTGAAGTATTATTTTATCTGCTTCTTTAACAAGCTTAAAAGAAGTGACAGAATCTTGGATATTTAATCCTATAAATGGGCTAAAGGGCCGAGTTAAATCTTGTGTGAAAATTCTTTTAGGAAGATTCTCGCACAAACCTTTATTATCACAATTCCAAACATAACTGCTACCAAATGCGTCGAATGTCTCTTTTTCTCTTTTGCATAAACAAATGCAAACCTGCCAATTTTTCTCAGTGCATTTTTTTGGCATATTTTTACCATCTCCAGCAAGAGAACCAACTCCGCCATGATACGGCCACGCACTCACCGCCCAGCCCTTTGGCCCAAGAATAAAAAACTCCCTCGGCAAAATAACCTCCTCGTATTTAACGCCCATTTCATTAAGTAACTCTCCTTCTTTTATTAAATCGCCTATCCTATCTGGATTATGCCGGAGGGCATTATATGCTTGAAGCGGGCCCTTTATTACTCCTTCTGCTTTTTCTTCATTTGCCTCATACTCTCCGAGCTTATCTGCACTTGTAACTCCTTTATCTTTATCGTAATAAGTGCCATGCCACTTTTCTTTATCTTTTTCTGCGTCACTTTTCCAAAACAGTTCATTATTGTCAAAGCGATAGTAAAAATTAACTTTGTTTGTTCCTAACAATCCTTCAGTATAGCCTTTCTGCTCTGAAACATAAACAAAAACCTTCTCTTTATTGAGTTTCATACACTTTTCATTTATTTTGTCGTTATGAACTATTTTCCGGATACTACAGATTTCTTGCGAAGTTTTAAAAACCTAATGCCCACTAATCTTTAACAAATATTATGAAATTTCTAACCTATAAACTTGAAGGAGAGAAATTCAAAAAAATATGAGGAATAGACAAAAAATCTGAATAATATCCAATGGAACTTAAAGACTATTTTATAAACAAAAAGAATCGGAAAAACTGTTCAAATATTTTTAATAAGATCATTTTGGAAGGATTGGCATTTAAAACCAATATTAATAGGCCTGTAGTAAAATATAAGAAATTAGATCAAATAAAGAAAGAGGTATTAGAAAATCTACCTGAAGAGTCAATGGATATTGAAAAGGTTATTGAAGAATGCAAAGAAAGAATCATTAATGGTGCAGTAAACTTCTCTAGTGAGAATTTTCTTGCATTTCCAGATAGTGGTAATTCAATCGCAGCAGTTGGAGGGCATTTGCTTTATGGATTCCTCAATCAAAATCTAATTAATTCTATGCATTGCTCTCCTACTGCAACTTTTGTAGAGATAACTGTAATAAATTGGTTAAGACAACTATTAGGATATAAAATCAAAAAAATTCAAAATGACAGCCTAGATGCTGGAGGGATAAATGTACCTGGAGGGACACTCGCAAATACTATTGCAATCTTATTAGCAAGAGAAAAAATTTATCCTGGAACTATGAAAAATGGATTAAATAAATCCAATAAACCATTATTTATGTTTATACCTGAAGGGATAGGTCACTATACTTCAAGGGCTGCAATGGGCTGGTTAGGAATTGGAATGGACAATATAGTCAATGTAAAAACAAGCGATTCATTTACAATAGACAGAGAGGATCTCATAAGAAAAATTAAGCAAACAAAAGAAAGGGGAACGCCCTTTATTATAATAGCATATGCGGGGGATTCAAGAACAATGGCTATTGATAATTTTAAGGAATTATCAAAGATTGCCAAAAAATATGGACTCTGGCTTCATGTTGATGCTTGCCATGGGGCTTCTCTAGCCTTTACAAAAACCTTAAGGCATAAGTTAAATAATATCTATCTCGCCGATTCGATAACCATAGATCCTCACAAAGTTTTATGGGTACCATACAACTCCAGTTATCTGCTACTTAAAGATCCAGAATCTTTGATGCCAATAGCTGGCGTTAGTGACCTAATAACTAAAGAACAATATTCGTTTGGACAGGTTACGCCTTTTCTAGGTAGTCGAGCATTCACTAGCTTAAAAGTATGGTTCTTAATAAAAAATCTAGGCCGCAAAAAAATAGGCCAACTAATAGAAGAAAGACATAAAAAAGCGGTGTACTTCTCCAATCTAATAAAGAAGTCAAAAGATTTTTATCTTATGAACAATGTAGAAATTAATAGTGTGGTTTATCTATATATTCCAACCGAACTAAAAAAAGAATTAGGAGGCTCTAATAAAAATGAAAGCATAAATAAAATCAACGAATTGAATCTTAGAATACAAAAAAGAATGTTCCGAAAGGGTTCTTTTTATGTGCATACCTTTAAGTTAAATGATTTTAAAAATATTTTAAAGGCCGGAAGAGGCAAGGTATATCAAATGCAAAGATTGATGATCGGTAATCCATTAACAACCAAAAAGGATCTTAAGTCTCTGATAACAGAAACAAATAAGATTGCTAGAGCTGAATGGAAAAGCCTTATCGAATCTGCAAAAGATGAAAAATAATCTTAAAATATTGATTAATGAATTAAAAGGATTTATAAAAGATAATCTTAATAAAAGCGAAGTTTTTACTATTGTATATGGCTCATATGCTTATGGAATTCAAAAAAATAAGTCTGATCTGGACATAATGGTTATATGCAATAAAATTAACAGAAACTATATTAAAAAAATTAAAGGGTTTGTAATTTCTCTCCATAAAAGACATAACTTAAAAATAGACAATGAGATCCCATATGAAAATAAGCTGTTAGTATCAAAAAAGATATTTGAAAGAGGGTTATCGGGCGATGGTTTCGAATATAAGAATCGCAGGTTCTACATACCGCCAATTAAAAAGACTAAAAAATTCTTAAGCTCAAAAAAAATAGTTATGAGACTCGCTTTGAACGCAATGACCAGTAAAAATATATTTATTAATGGAGACCATAAGTATTATAAAAAGATGAAAGAGAGAGCAATTATTAGTTTGATTAAGATAGTTTCTTCAGCGAGAGGCAAGATAGAGATCAATCCTAAAAAGTTTGTAGAACTAATTATAGGCGATAAGGATAAAATTGGCGAAATGTATTTAGGATATAAAAACAACAATATCATCAAGAATTATTTAAGAAAAGAGTTTAATAGATATCTTAAATTATATCCTCAAATTTAAAGAATTAATTAAAAAATTCCTTAATATCTTTTGTATCCGAAACCGTTTTCTTGAACTCTATTAAGGAAGATTCGGTGATCTTATTAAAAATAATTAATGGCGCAGAAATATTATACTCTGCTTCGGAATATATATCTCCTGCAGAATCCCAAATATTAGGTGAATCGACGACACCTTTTAATTTAAAATGCTTCCAAATTTTTTGAGAAGAGCATGGAAGAAATGGGGCTGCTAAAACCGACAATGTCCTACATAATCCTGCGCAATGATATAAAACTTCATTGGCTCTCTGAAGATTATTTTTGATCAATTCCCAAGGTTTATTAGATTCAAAATACTTGTTGCCAACAGTAGACAATGAAAGAATTTCATTAAAAGCCTCTTTAAATTCTGCTTCCTCTAACAATTTGCCAATGCTTAATACTTTCTTGTTAACTGTTTTTGCTAACTTTTGATCGTCATCAATGTATCTAGATTCTGATGGTTTACTAACTATCCCATTTAACCTTGTACAAACAAAACTAGCAGTCCTATTAATAAAGTTGCCATAATTTCCAATTATATCCCCATTTATCCTTTTTTGAAAATCATCCCATTTGAACTCGGAATCTGAACGTTCTGGCATAATAAATGCAAGGTATCCTCTTAAAAGATCAGGATTAATATTCGTTTCTGGTAATTTTTCGCAAAAAACTCCTCGTTTTTGGCTTTTTGAAAATTTACCACCTTCATAATTTAAGTATTGTAAGCCCACCACATTATGCGGCAAATTAAAATTCCCATGGGCCAACAACATACCTGGCCAAAAAATAGTGTGAAAAGGTATATTATCTTTGCCCAAAAAGTGATATATTCTGCCTTCTTTTTCTTGCCAAAAAGACTGCCAATCATGAGGTCTAGCCTCTTTTGTTGCAGACAAATAACCAATAGGAGCATCAAACCATACATAAAAGACCTTGTCTTCAAAACCAGTCAATGGGACAGGGATGCCGTGTTTTAAATCTCGGGTAATACACCTCTCCCTTAAACCTTCTTTAATCCATCCGAGAGCTATACTTTTAACCTGGGGTCTCCAATTTTTCTGTTTCTTGATCCATTCTTCAATTTGAGGGGACAATTTATCTAATCTTAAAAACAAATGATTTGCCTCACGAATTTCTAGCGGACTCCCACTAATTGAAGAGCGCGGATTAACGAGCTGCATTGGATCTAAAACCGAGGTACATTTCTCGCATTGATCCCCATTCGCATTTTTATACTGACACTTGGGACATGTTCCTACAATATATCTATCTGGAAGAAAACGTTTTTCATCCTTAGAATAAAATACTTTCATGGTCCCTTTTGTTACAAAACCCTTATCGTAAATAACTTTAAAAAACTCTTTAGTAGTTTCATGATGAATGGGTCTCACAGTTCTAGAAAAATGATCATAAGATATATTAAACCAATTGTATACTTTTTTATGCTCTTCAAAAAGAACATCACCAAATCTCTTTACATCTACTCCAATTTCTTCAGCAATAATCTCAGTTGTAGAACCATGCTCATCTGTCCCGCCTACGAATAAGGTGCTGTATCCTTTCGCCCGGCAATACCTCGCGAATATATCCGCAGGTAAATGCGAACCCACTATATGCCCGAGGTGGGGAACATTGTTTATATATGGCAAGGCTGAAGTGATTAGTCTATTTTCTTTATTTATCATATTGCCCTCGATATTTAATCCACTCACTAACAAGCGAGATTCTAAATTTAGAACTGTCATAGTATTTAAATTTCACCTTTAACCCTATTTAAATCTTTCTTTAGTAATTACTTGAGAGTTAATATGCTCCTGTTTCGTGGGCAATTTTCACTGCCCTGCGTGACATTGTAAAAAACCTTATATATCTAATCGCCATATATTTTTTATGGTATTAATCCAATATCTTACAAGACCTATTAAAAGATTAACATTAGCCACTACCTTGGCGTTGATGCCTTTTTTCTATGATTCTAGGCAAGAAGCTAGGGCGCAGGACTTCGGCGGATTAGCTGAAAAAGTGGAGGAGAGTGAAAAAACAGACGAATTCAAACCAGACTTCGGCGACTGGACTCTTAATCTTGATAAATTGAGGATTGTCGATGTGAAGACTGAACCTTGCCCAGAACAAGTTCTTAATTTTTGCACAGAAGAAGAGATATGGGACGATATTCTCCCGCAATATTTTATTGATAGAGATAGAACTCTATCAATAATAAGCGATCTCACTAAAAAGGATATTAAGGGTAGGATCAAATTAGAGAATGGCAAAAAAACTATTCAAAATTTTTGTTGGGATAGCGACTTAATGTTGATGAATATTTATTTTCTGGATAATAATCTAGTAAAACAAAAAAAACAACAGATAATCTTAAAAAACTTAATAGGAAAACATGGAAATTATAATATTCTTCCATCTCCTGACTTTTCAAGATTTTTATTGTCAGAAGTACTAGATGGGCAGTTTTATTTAATCAGCCTTAATGAA
The DNA here is from genome assembly GCA_964366295.1 of Candidatus Woesearchaeota archaeon. GTDB lineage: Archaea > Nanobdellota > Nanobdellia > Pacearchaeales > GW2011-AR1 > CAYITH01. The sequence continues at coordinate 6,518 of CAYITH010000029.1, forward strand.
AATATAATAAAGAAAACATTTAACGCCCCCGCACTCCCATCTATGATATATGGTGAATATGCCTTCTTTCCAAATTGGTCTGAAAATAATAAATATATAAGTTACTCCGATATCAGAACAGATGAGAGGAAATATAAATTACTTAGAATTGTTACTGATTTAAATGATAAATGCAAGACCATAGAATCTATTGATATGGGTCAAACAGGGTTTATTAATGAATTCTGTAAGGGAGGGTCATTTTCATTTATATCTAATTTTATTGTTTGTTCAAATTTAGAGGCAGTTGGCACGGTAACTTCAATAAAGAAAGGTTTAGCTAAACTAGAAGTTGCAAAATTTAAAATTAGTGATAAATAAACTACTAATATTTTGATAATATTACTTGCTTAATGTCTTTTGTAAGACGAATATTCACAGGTAATGGCTGATTAATTTGTATGGGAATTTCTTTAAAACCTATTTTAATGGTTGTGTCTATTGTAACCATCTTTTTATCATAAGCATCACAAACAGAACTTTTATCACATTCTTCAACTGCCTTTCCAGTAGATCCTGTTGATTTACAAACACACAAACAATAGGGTTTTCCAATTTTTTTACATTTCTCTGGCATCTGCTCACTTTTTAAGGCAGGTTTATACGGCCACGCACTCACCGCCCAGCCCTTTGGCCCAAGAATAAAAAACTCCCTCGGCAAAATAACCTCCTCGTATTTAACGCCCATTTCATTAAGTAACTCTCCTTCTTTTATTAAATCGCCTATCCTATCTGGATTATGCCGGAGGGCATTATATGCTTGAAGCGGGCCCTTTATTACTCCTTCTGCTTTTTCTTCATTTGCCTCATACTCTCCGAGCTTATCTGCACTTGTAACTCCTTTATCTTTATCGTAATAAGTGCCATGCCACTTTTCTTTATCTTTTTCTGCGTCACTTTTCCAAAACAGCTCATTATTGTCAAAGCGATAGTAAAAATTAACTTTGTTTGTTCCTAACAATCCTCCAGTATAGCCTTTCTGCTCTGAAACATAAACAAAAACCTTTTCCGCCTGCAATTTTTCAATCTCTCCCTTTATCTGCTTTAGCGTGGCTTCTGCCTGTTTGAGCTCTGTGTTCGCAGTTAGCGGGCGTATAAAGAAAATATACAAAAATGAGCCGATAATTATTACCGCAATAATGCCTTCTGCAATATTTACCACTTTCTCTGTCAGAAACATCTGCCCTCTTTTGTCCATTGAATAACAAAAAGAAAGAGAGCTTAATAAACCTTTCAATCTTTCACCGCTTCCAGTAACTCCATTAGAGAATTTATAAGAGACACTTCGCCTAACTCCTTTAGAGAGTTTATAAGAGACACTTCTCTTATGTATAACTGCATGATATAGATTATATGTTTGTGCAGTTATACAGATAGATAACTGCGTAAGAAATGTCATCTAAGCAGTTATCTATGTACATCAAAAATCGCAAATATTATATATTCTCCAAACGCCCTCTTTTAATGCAATCGCTTTACAATCTCGCAAGAAAAGCCATTATTCC
>CAYITH010000030.1:0-4607 GCA_964366295.1 Candidatus Woesearchaeota archaeon
TTGGCAAAAAAGGAATTTCAGAGGTAGCCATAGCAGTTATTTTGATAGCAGTTGCTTTGGCAGCAATTGGAATTTTTTCTGTCGTTTTTAAGTCCGAGCTGAAAAAAAATATTGAGGAAACTGCCTCGCCTTGCTATGGAATAAGCGACATATCGAGAGTTAATCTGTTAAAAGGATGTTATTTAAATGAGAATGAAGTGATGGTTGAAGTAAGGAGAGATGCAGGAGACAGCTTGAACATAAGCTCACTTAGACTTATTTTTTATCCAGATAGCGGAGACAGCGCGGTTTGGAGAGTGAGAGATGGAAAAAAATGCAGTGATGTCCGCAGGGCTGAAAGCGAATATGGGGGATATTGCGAGATTGTTAAGAGCGGAGAAACAGCGAGGTATGTCTTTGATACCAACGGAATAGAGAAAATTTCAGATATGGCTTTTAGCATTTTTTTAGAAAACAGCGAGGGAGAAGAGAAAGAGTGCGTTATTGGGAAGGCAAGCGTGAGTGAGAAGTGTTAAGAAAAAGTATTATAAACCGACTTTATCTTAGTTGTGCAGGGCCTATAGCTCAACTAGGATAGAGCACTCGGCTTCGGTTTTCAAATCTATATGGGAAAAGCAACCGGGTGATAGGGGTTCAAATCCTCTTAGGCCCATCTTTATTTGCTGTAGCAGAGATTTATTTGGTTATAAAAGGAAGAGAAGCAGGGTTTTATCTCGAGTGTGAAGTTGAGGATGAATAGCGAAGAAGCTATTTTCTTTGCACTTTCTCTCTCTCAATGTCTATGCTCAAGCTGGTGTTTGAGCTTTTCAAAAGATTCGTGAAGAGCTGAGGAAAGATTCCAGCCAGTGCAGTCAGATTCTGCTATTCTGTTTTTTGTGAATAATTCTGCTTTTATGCTGTATTCTTTTTTTTCTTTGTGCTTTTCGTGCGGGTGGTATGTCTTTATCAGGAGTTTAATTGATATCATTTCTGAAAACAACTTTTGAAATTTTTGATGGTATTTTTCTGTTATATCTCTGACTATTTGGTTCTCTTCCTCGTTTAAATTTTCAGTGCCGGTTATTTCTAGAGGTTCCATTTTTTATCTTCTTTTATATTTGAAAATATCATTATATTCTGAATGATTGACTATTTCTAATATGAAACAGATAATCTCTATTTGATCTCCCTTTATAGTATAAAGCATTCTCCAGAATTGGCTTAGTTCAACACGCCAAAGATTCTGTACATTATACTCTTTTGGGATTAGATTTTTTGAGATATTATCTCCATAAAATGGATTTGCTTTGATAAATTCTATCTTTTGTTGTATTGAGCGAAGAAGCCGCATTTCTTCTGTTCCTGATTTACCTTCAATTTGTTGTTGTCCCGAGATTTCGTTTAGTCTTTTATATTCTTCTAACGCCTTGTCTAAAAGCATTACTCTTACAGGTTTTTTCATACTTCAAGGCCTCTTTTTATTAGTTCTTCAAGTTCTTTTCTTTCTGCAAATATCCAAAGAATGCCTTTCGTTCCAATAACTATTTTTCCGCTGATTTGCAGATAATTAATTATCTGTATAAGAGTTTGATGCATAACTTTTTTTGGCAGTTTTCTCTTTAGTTCTGCGAGTTTTATAACTTCACCAGTGTTTTTTAGAGTTTCTTCCACCATTAAAACAGTGCTAAGTGTTGGCGAGTGAGAAGCGATTATTTGTTGCATTTTATATCTTTTAAGTATATAGATATATCCGTTAGGTATTTATAAACCTTTCTATCCTGCTATGGATTATTCCAACAGTTTAATCAAAATCTCTCTTGATTTTGCGTAGTCTGCGCGTTTTTTTGAGAGTTTCATTATTTCACCGAGCAAGAAGCTTAATGCTTCTTTTTTCCCGCTTTTATAGTCATTGACTGCTTTTTCATTTTGAGCTATAGCTTGTTCGGCTAATTTTTTTAATTCTTCTTCGTGAGTAATTTTCTCCTCTTTTTTTAGAGTGTCTTTGAGGGAATATGAAATAGGAATAAAATTGTTTAGGATTTGTTTTGCTTTAAGTTCAGTGAGTTTGTTTTCTTTTACTGCTTGCAGAAGTTCTATGAAATGCTCTGTTTTAATATTTACTTCTTCAAGTGTTTTTTTGTTATAGTTTAATACCCTCATTAGTTCTACGACAATCCATGGCAAAGCAAATTTTGGCGAGACTTTTTGTGCTACGGACTCGAAAAATTCCACGATTTCAAGGTTTTTGCTCAATATCTCTGCTGAGATTTTATCCAGTTTATGCTGTTTTGTAAGCTTGACAAGTTTTTCCTGCGGAGTTTCAGGAAGCGCGTTTCTTATTTTTTCTGCTTCTTCCTCTTTTATTACTAATTGAGGCAAATCAGGGTCTGGAATAAATCTGTAATCTTCTGCGGTTTCTTTATCCCGCATCTTTATTGTCTTGCCTCTTTTAGAGTCATAACGGCGAGTTTCCCTTTGAGTGCCTTCTTTCTCTTGGCGTTGAATCTCAAAATTTATAGCATTTTTTATATCTTCTATGCTATGAAGATTTTTTATTTCAACTCTTTCTTTTCCTTCTTCTTTGTTTAATGAGATATTAACATCCACTTTTATTCCTGCTTTTTTGCTTATTGATTTTATGTATGATAGGGCGAGTATAAGATTGTTTAGCCATTTTGCCACTATTTCTGCTTCGTGAAAATCTGGAGAGGTAACAATTTCAATTAGAGGAACTCCGCTTCGGTTGTAGTCTATTTCTCCTGTAGGGGGATTCCATGCAGCAGGGTCTTCTTCACCATGGATTTCAATTATATTTATGCCTTCAAATTTTCCTTTTTCTGCTAAAGGAGTGGAGTGAGAGCCGGACATTGAAATTTGGTAGCCCTTAGGCAGGTCTGGCCAGTCGTAGTGTTTGCGCTGCCATAGAAGAGATTTTTCAAAATTTATTTTGGTGTTTAGCATTAAAGCTGTTTGAATGAGTTTTGTTACAGCTTTTGCGTTTGGCATCATCGGTTTGCTGCCGGGGGTGCCTGTGCAAATTGGGCAGATGTTTGTATTTGGAGCTGTTTCGGAAAGATTATTTTTGCATTGGCAAAATAGTTTTTCGTTTGTATCAAGATATCCGTGTATTTCAAGACCGATTTTTACATCTTTTTGCATTTTTATATTAAAGTAAAATAGTATATATAGATTGCGATTTGCGAATTTGCTAATGTGTTTGGATTTGTTTTTGAGGTTTGTTAAATTTTATCAAAAATCATTAGGACATAACCTTTTTATACAAGCTTATGCTGGGTTGTTTATGGAAGGAAAACCCGGCGATAAGGTGAGAATTGTGACACTGAAAGAGGAGATAAATGGAATTTTGCTTGAAAGCCCTAATCCGGATATAGCTTTGGTGAAGCTGGACTCGGGGTATAATATCGGCGTGGTTAAGGAGAATATAAAACATTTTGAAATTGTTGAGAAGTTTAAAATTGCAGAGACAAACGAGGGATATAAAATGAGTGAAAATAATGGCCTGCCAAAAATTGATGTTATTATGACCGGCGGAACAATTGCTTCGCGGCTTGATACAAAAACAGGGGCTGTAAAATGGCTGACAAAGCCAGAAGAGTTTTTTCAGTTTTATCCAGAATTGTTTGAGATTGTGAATGTGAAGAATGTTAAAAATCCTTTTTTGATGGCGAGCGAGGATATGTCTGCAAGTCAGTGGATAGAAATAGCAAGAGTTGTTGAAGAGAGTTTGAAAGATAATGAGGTTTCAGGAGTGATAGTTACTCATGGGACTGACTTTTTAGGATATACTGCTGCGGCATTTAGTTTTTTTTTAGGCAAGCTTAATAAGCCGGTTGTTTTAACTTATAGTCAGCGTTCAAGTGATAGGGCATCGAGCGATGCGTCTTTGAATATGCTTTGCGCCGGGCAAGCCGCGATTTCAGACATTGCGGAGGTGATGATTGTCGGGCATGGAAGCATAAACGATGATTTTTGTTTTGCATTGCGAGGAGTCAAGGCGAGAAAAATGCATACTTCCCGGCGCGATACATTCAGGCCAATAAATGCGAGTCCTATTGCAAAAATCTGGCCCGGCAAGATTGAGATTATTGGAGGGTTTAGGAAAAAGAATGAGGGCAAAATAGATTCAGATATTGTTTTTAATGAAAAAGTCGCGTTAGTTAAATTTTATCCCGGAATGAATCCGGATATTTTGGATTATTATAACCAGTATTTTGAGGGCATTGTGTTAGAGGTTTCAGGACTAGGGCATTTGAGTGTTGAGGGCAAATACAATTGGATACCGAAGATAAAAAAAGCGATTGATAATGGGCTTGTTATATGCGCTGCGCCACAGACGCTTTATGGACAGCTTGATCCTTTGGTTTATTCGCCTGGTAGGGCTTTAATGGATGCAGGAGTTATATATCTGGAGGATATGCTTCCTGAAACTGCTTTGGTAAAATTGGGGTGGGTGCTTGGGCATAAGCAGTGGAAGCTTAAGGTGAAAGAAAAAATGCTGGAGAATTTTGCAGGAGAGTTTAATAAAAGGCTTGGGGTGGAGTTTTGCTGAATATTAAGATGAATAATATCGAATTTGTTGAAGCGCAGTTTTATGAATCTTCAGATGG
>CAYITH010000030.1:4707-7800 GCA_964366295.1 Candidatus Woesearchaeota archaeon
TTAAGATGAATAATATCGAATTTGTTGAAGCGCAGTTTTATGAATCTTCAGATGGAAGCAAGTTTGTGGAAGAGCATAGGGTTTTCGGCGTCGAGGAGGTTGTAAATAGTGAACATGAACTTATAGAAGAAGGTTATTCTGCGGAACAACAAGGTATAAAAAGCACTTTTTTTTCAATTGAGCATGGGAGAAGGTGAAGAAAATGCGCCTGCAGGACAGGCAGGAATTGCAAGCGCCAGCATTGATGCGGTCGGTGGGGTGAAAAAGAGACAGACTGCTTACAAGTTTTTTATCAAGGATATACTTGCTGGAAAACCTGTGATGAATGGCGACAGGCTAAGCTATCTTGAAATAGGGAGCAAAAACGTTGTTCGAGTAAATGTTTTGGCAAATGTGATTGATACTTTTTCTTCTGAAGGCGAGAAGAAGTATTCTTCTATAACTCTTGATGATGCTACAGGGCAAATAAGAGCCAACGCTTTTGGAGATGATGTAACCAAGTTAAATTCTTTGTCGCTTGGAAACACATTGGTTCTAATTGGTGTTTTGAGATTCTTTAATAATGAAGTTTATATTTCGCCCGAGGTGGTTAAGCTGGCTGACACAAAATACTTGCTTGTAAGAAAGCTGGAACTTGAGATAGCAAGAAAAGGAGCAGTAAATACTAATGTGGCAGGCGTGAGAGATAAGATTTACGAGATGGTAAAGGATGCGGAGTCACATGGCGGAGTAGAAACCGAGCAAGTTATACTTAAACTTCCTTATCCTCCAGACAGCATAAACAGCGAGATAAAAAAACTTCTTGAAGATGGACTGCTGTATGAGCCAAGACCCGGGATGTTAAGATATTTGGGTCAATAGTCAATAAAGGCGTTTCTTGCAGGTCCTGCGAGATTGAGATATAAAGAACAGTAGTCGCATTCCCTTAAATGTTCTTTGGCGAGAGTTTCTCTTTCTTTTGAAATTGTTTTTGAAGCCACCATTTCTTCGAGAATGCTTCGTAAATTGTATGCTTCAGGAACACCCGGGTGGTTAAGAATAAATTTTTTTCGCTGTGAGATAAGTTCTTCTCCTTCTCTTATGCCGATTATATCAATGACTTTATTTCTAAATCGGCTATATCTTTCTATTCTCCATGCGATTTCTTCTTTGAAATTTCCGCAGCAATGTTCACAGCCTATGAGGCGGATTGAAGGCGGTTTGTTAGCTGGTTTGTGCGATAAAATACCGAGATGTTTTCTGAAAAGGAGGTCCATATCATCCACCTCTTTTCCTCTAAATCTGTCACAGTCTTTCAATGTCTTTATAAAGTGAGCAAGAGGCTCGCCGTGTTCAAATGAGAAAAGCCAGCCTGCATAAGCGTCAATTTCTTTTGGTGAAAAGCAGTTAGAGTAGTCTCTTCTGGCTGTAAGAAAACTTTGCGGCATTTGTTTGTTAAAGTGGAAATGATTATTTAAGCTTTTTGTTCATTCTTATGCCGATATAAATTAGGAATATGAGTGCTATGAAAAGAAGAATTACTTTTGTATAAGAGCTTAGGTTTTGCCAGTTGCGAGCAGAGCCATAAACAATGCTGCCTACACCGCCAGCTATAAGCCCTGCGCCGATAGATTCAATTGAGAAGAGTAAGGCGCCTATTCCGATAGTAATGATTCCTACAATAATTGTAATTATAAAGAGTTTGCTGGAGTATTTTTTCTCTGCTTCTTGAAAATCTTTACTGCAGAAGTCGCAGTTTACAGAAATAGGGCAGTTGTTTGAGTCGTATTCGTAATATGGAGAGCCTTCACTTTTATAACATTCTTCAGTTTTTTTGTCTAAAATAGGATTCGGAATGCATTTTACGCTTGTTTCAGCTAACACTGGCGTTTTTGGAAAAAAGTGCGTTTCATTGCAGAAGTTTTTGTATTCTGGAGCAGGGTAAAAGGCCTGTATTGCATAGCTAATAAATAGGACAAAAACGATAAAGATGCCAAAACTTAAAGCAAAGTTTTTCAAGCCCATATTTATAGTATGAAGAGCAGATTTATAAACATTTGTTTTCATTTTGGTTTATGGAATACGAGACTTTATTGGATGAAGCATATGGGAAGGTGAAACCCATTCAGCATAGCGGAGAGAGATTTGAAACGCCGAAGGTTGAAGGAATGGTAGAAGGAAGCAAGACAATTATAACCAACTTCAATCAGATATATTCGTATTTGAGGAGAGACCCAAATCATCTTTTGAAATACCTGCTGAAAGAGCTGGCAACTTCCGGGCAGATAAAGGGCGATAGAGTGATATTGCAAATAAAGGTTTCAAGCTCCAGAGTAAATGAGAAGATACAAGAGTATGTGAAAGAATTTGTTTTTTGCCATGAGTGCAAGAAGCCGGATACAGAGCTCGTTAAAAAAGACACATTTATTTTCATGCATTGCCTGGCTTGCGGTGCGAGAAAGAGTATGAGGGCTAAGCTTTAAATAGCTTCTTTTTCTTGAATTTTTATGGTAGATGGACATTGTATGAAGTGCAAAAAAGCAAGTGAGATGAAAAATGTCAGGATTGAGCAGACATCGAGAGGCGGACATATGGCAAGAGGGACTTGCACTGCCTGTGGGACAAATATGGCTAAAATCCTGTCAAAAGAACAGGCTGACAAGCTCAAATAATAGGCATGATATCAATAAGTGTGCATGAGGCTTATAGGGTTGTTGTAGCTGTTTGTGATGCTGATTTGCTTGGAAAGAAATTTGTAGAAGGAAAAAGAGTTTTAAACTTAACTAATTTTTATAATGGTGACGAGGTTTCTGAAGCTGAGGCAGAGAAGATAATGAAAGAGCAGGCAGGAGAGGATTCTACATTCAATATTGCTGGAGAGAAAAGTATCCAGATAGCGGTTAAGCTGGGCATAGTTAGTGAGGAAGGCGTTGGAAAAGTTGATGGGGTGCCTTTTGCGCTGGGGTTGATGTGAGTGTTGGAGTATAATAATGTTTAAAAGGAGTTGTAAGATATTGAGGAATATGGCAATAAATAAGGTGTTAGTTGTAGATGATGATGAAGATTGGAGAGAAATTTTACAGGAGAGTTTTCAGAGAGATATTACTTCAGATG
>CAYITH010000031.1:0-7786 GCA_964366295.1 Candidatus Woesearchaeota archaeon
TATTTCGCAACTATCTATCTCTATAATTGCGGAAAATTTTTATACTAAACAATGCGATTATAGATAATAACGGAAGAATATATAAACTATTATGCAATAATATTAGCATGGGATTGATAGATGAAATGAATGGCGCTTTGTTTAAAAATGGGTTTGCTGAACTAACACTGCGCGGGCTGATTTTCAACTTTGTATTCGCAATTGTCTTGATAATTCTTGGCTATGTAATAGGAAAGATTACTGAAAAGATATTGAAAAGAGGCATTGAGGAGCTAAGAGCAGGCAATGTTGTCAGCTATGGATTTGCGAATGTCGCTATTTCTGCGATAAAATGGGCAGTATATGTATTTTTTGCCAATATGGCGTTGATACGGCTTGAAATTCCGCAGATAACAAGCTGGCTTACTTCTATACTTGCTGTTTTTCCTGCACTAATTGCTTCGCTGGTGCTTATTGTTGTTGGATTTTCCATAGCTACATATTTGAAAAACAGGATAGAAGACACGAAAGTAGAAAATTATGAACTTCTTTCAAGCATTGTGTATTATTTCTTATTGTATGTATTTGTTTTGTTTGCGATAAAAAGCGCGCTAATTTCGCAGGATGTCTTTATAACTAATATTCTGATTATTGTTTATACGATGATTGTCGCGGTATTGATTTTATTTAAGCATGTGAAGTTTAGAGGGTTTTAAAACCAGTTCTGCAGGAAAGAATTAACGCTTTCTTTGAAAAAAATTGTGGCGGTTAGTGTGCTGAGCAATAACAACAACACAATAGACAAGATAATTATATTTCTTGTGTTTGAGGATTTTTCAATTGATTCTACCCGGGTTTGAAAATTTGAGAGGGGTTTTGGCGAAGCTATTGCTGGAATGACTGGAGACTGGAAATTCTGAGCTTGTTGAATTTGCGAAGATATTTGAGGTGCTGGCTGTTGTTGCGCTGGAGCGGAATTTTCCTGATTAGTCTGCGGAGCTAGTTGTACCTGCAATTGCGATAAGTTTTCTGCTTGCTGAGAGGGAGCAGAGTTGATGGCATTAGCAGAATCATTAACATCAATTGAAGAATAACCGGCGTTTGTGAAGCTTGCTTTTGCCTCGTCAATAGAGAAGCCATGTTCAAGAGCGTTTTTCAGACCTGCGACAATCTCCAGCTTTATCATGCATATAAATAAAAAAACGGATTAATAAAGGTAACGCTTAGTTTGGATAAGATGGAATATTATATATCCTTAACCATAACTTCCCTATACTCTCTTATCTGACTTTCTGTTAAATTTGATATAATTTCGTCGTAAGAAGAAACAAATATTTTCGCTTCTTGCAACATCGCTTTTATTTTAAATTCTTGGTCAACTTTCATATCACAAAGTCCTTCCGTTTACCGCACCTTAAAAGGTACGGTTTGTTTGGGACTTTGGGATGCTCAAAATTCAACTCCATCCTAAAGGATGGAGTTTTTTCCAAGAATTTTGACATAATACTGCGCATCAATTCTCTTGCTTTTATGCTGATTTATTGTTTTAGTCTTATCTTCGCCTAAGAGCAAAGTGACCGTCAGGATAGAACAAGCATGATTCTCACATTTTACACCTATTCTTTGAAGGAATGAATAGAGAGCATAGTATTCTGCGTAATAAATTGCAACTGTTGCCCAAAGAAAATCGTTATCGTTTAGATCTTTTTCTGCTCTTAGCAGAGAGGATTTTGCCTGTTCGAGATATGATTTTGATAATCCTTCATTTGGCTCGACTATTTTGATTCCGTCTTTTAACTTAAAACACCAACTAAGCTCTTTACTTTCCATAATATTCCCATATAATATTTACATAAGAAGAGGGGTTATTAAAGAGTATATGATAAGATTCTATCTCTTTTATTAAGGTTTCTTTTTCAAATATGGCTTTTTTAAATGATATCTCTTTTAAGCTGTTTTGGTGAATTTTGTGAGGCAACAAATGAGCGGGCAGGTTTTCTTCTTTATCTGAAATAATAAAGAGATCCAAATCAGAATATTTGTCCGCTTTAAATTTGGCAAAGCTTCCGAAAATTATTAAAAGAGCATTTGTGTTTATGGATTTTAAAAACATTTTAAATTCCGGATATTTCTCTAAAAAAATATCGGTTTTATGAATTTCTGCTTTTAAGAGAAGAGACTTAACAGAAATATTGTCTAAATTTAAGCTGAAATATTTGTTTTTTCCTTCTATCTGGCCTTTCAGTACTCTGTCTTTTTCGAGATTAACAAGAATATTTTGGCACGTTTTAAGTGGTATTTTGGCAAGTCTGCTTATCTGTCTTAAATAAAACCTTGCTTTGTAGTCTCCACTATATAAGGCAATTACATCTAATTCTTTGTATCTTTTTTGAGACATATGTATCTATTTTGATACGAGAGTATTTAAACTTTTTGTAGGGGGATACTACAGGGGATATTTTTCAAACAACAACACTCTGCCCATTCTGTAGGATGTGGCAGTTTTTGCCGAGCTTATAGCCCATCTCTCCAGCGAGTTCTGCGAGAGCAGATAGTTTTTTTATGTCGCCATGAGCAGGAATAATATTCACTGGACGGACTAAATCTATGAAATCGCGCAAGTCTTCTCTGCCTGCATGTCCGCTTACATGGACATTATCAAAGATTCTCACGCCTCTTGCTTTCAAACGCTTGTCGAGGTTTGCGCGGTTGGCTATATTTATTTCTGTTGGAATAACTTTTGAGGCAAAAATTACATGGTCACCGTGGGCTAACTGCAAAGGGGTCTTGTCGCGGGAAATTTTGTCCAAAACGCTGTCTGGCTCACCCTGATGACCCGTGCAGACAACAAGATACTCTTTTTTTCTGGAGTTTATTTTTTTGAAGAAATTATTTACCTGATTGCGGTATTTTGCAATTTGCACTTCTTTTTGAAAAGGGCACATTTTAACTTCTACTGCTGCTGAGACATATTTTTCAAGACTTCTGCCTGCGAAAACGATTTTTCTTTTTAGTTTTCTGCCGAAATCAACAATGCTTTTAAGCCGGGCAATGTGGGAAGAGAAAGTAGAGACAATTATAAGCGAGTTTGAATTATTTGTAGTGAGGAGAACATCTTCCAGCAAACCGCGGGCTACTTTTTCAGATGGAGTCTTTCTTTCATCATCAGCATAAAGAGATTCTACAACTAATGCTTTAACGCCGAGCTTTCCCAGCTCCTTTAACTTATCCCAATCAGGGCCCGGTCCAAGTATCGGTGTGTTGTCAAACTTAAAATCGTTGGCATATAAGAATACTCCTTTTGGAGTATGAAGCGCTATCATAACTGTCTGAATTGTTGAGTGAGTCATTGTAACAAATTCAATTTTGTATTTTGTATTTTTTCCATTAATGAAAAAATGGCTTCCGGAGTTTATAACGTGGAGAGGGTTTTTCAGGCGGATTTCTTCGCTATCCATTATTCTTCTCAACACGGCGATAGTAAATGGCGTGCCGTATATTCCTGCCCTGTATTGCGGAGCTATATAAGGCACAGCGCCAACATGATCCAGATGAGCATGCCCGATTAGAATAGCTCTGGTGCGGGATTTCAATTCATTTGAAATTACAGTATCGTCAGGTATTGCTTTTATATCCCGCAGAATCTTGCTGTTATATCGATTTTCTTTTTCTTCCAGCTCAACGATTGGCGGAAGATAAAGCCCCATATCAAAGATAAAAAAGTCTTCTCCAACTTCAACACAAGTCATATTTTTTCCTACTTCGCTGTATCCGCCTATTGCATGAATCTTCATCTAATTTTAATAGTAAAAAGAGGTTTATAAAGATTGAGGGAAAAGCTTTTTAATCCGTATTTCTCTTATTAAATCATGAAAAAAGGCGGTGTGGGAGAAAAGAGGAATAAGATTATGTTGATTAGTGTGTTGTTGGGAGTGTTAGTTATAAGTGCTGTCTGGATTTTTTCAGGAAATAACGATAAAGCGACAACAGAAAAAGAATGCGAGAGTGACAGGGATTGCGTCAAGCAGAGGACAACCTGCTGTCCTTGCAGTATGGGCGGGAAGGAGGCTTGTATGTCAAAGAAAAATGCTTCTGTTTTTGAAAATAAATTAAAGGAGTGCGGGAGCGGGCTTATTTGCCCTGCGCTTTATGCGTGCCAACCTGAAAAAAAATGCGGTTGTGTTGAGGGAAAATGCCAATGACAAAACTAATTTTATTTTTAACTGCGATATTTGCGTTAACTTTATTTGTCAGCACTTCATTAAGCTTAGAGCATAATGTCGGAGTTGATAATTTAGTAATAAATGAGCTAAACCATAATGAGCAGATACCTGTGGTTATTGAACTTGGTAGCACATTACAAGCTACTCAAGATATAGCGGTTAATTCTATCATATCAAAAATAAAGGATGGAGAGATTGAAAGATTAGATGGAAATAAAATTATCGCTACAATCAGCGCCGATGATTTAGAGAGTCTTGAAGAAAGCTGGAATGTCGGAAGCATAAGATACAATTATGGAATACAGACTTTATTGCAGGATTCTTTGGGAATTATAAATGCTACTTCAGTTTATAGCAGGCAGGCAAACCTGTCAAACATTACTGGGGCAGGCGAGACGATTTGCGTGATAGACACAGGAATAAACTACACGCATCCTGATTTTGGAAGTTGCAGCAACAATAGCTTTGCAAATGGAAGCTGCGGAAAAGTTTTAGGCGGGTTTGATTATGGAAACAATGATGCTGACCCAATGGACGCAGATGGGCATGGAACGCATGTTGCAGGAATTGTTGCGGCTAACGGAACAATAAAGGGAGTTGCGCCTGATGCGCAGCTTGTTGTGCTGAAGGTTTTTAGCGATGCTGGAAGCGGAAGTTCAGCTAATGTTGAAAATGCTATTAGGTGGTGTGTTAACAACGCAACGGTATACAATATTTCAGTTATAACCATGAGTCTTGGCTTGACATATGGAAATTCATCTTCTGTGACAAAAACAAAATTTTGCGACAATGATGATGCAACTCTTGGAAATTTAACGCTTGTAATAAACAACGCGACAGCAAGAAATATTTCTGTTATGATAGCGACAGGAAACGATGGCGCAACAGGAGCTGTCGGCGCGCCAGCCTGCATTGAGAATGCGACTGCTGTCGGAGCTACAAATAAAGATGATACTTTTGCTTCTTACGGAAATAGGATGAATATAACTGATCTAGTAGCCCCGGGGACAAATATAAATTCCACAAGATTAAATTCTGGAAGCTGCAGCAGTGGATGCACTTGCAACGGCAATTATATGGTTTGCTCGGGAACTTCTATGGCAACACCGCATGCTGCCGGCGCTTTTGCTCTTTTGAGGCAGTTTAAAAAACAGCAAGGTGCTGTGTTAAATCAAACTTCTTTATATGGGATTATAAACAAAACAGGCAAGATATTATTTGATTCTGGGTCTGGACTTAATTACAGCAGAATTGACTTATTATCTGCGATAATAACTTACGACACAGCAATACCTAATATTTCACTTGTTTCTCCTGCCTCTGGGTATAATACATTAAACAACACCAACATAACATTTAGATGCAACGCTAGTGATGTGGAATTAAAAAATGTTTCTTTCCAAACTTATAACACAACAGGGGTTTTTACAACACAGAATAGAAATTTGACAGGAATTTTTACGCAACTAGAGTTTAATATTACAATAATACCTGTAGGAAGCTATAATTGGAGCTGTATCTTTGCGGATTATGCAAACAACACAGCAACAGCAGTTAACAGGAGTTTTGTTGTTGGAAGCATTGTAACAACCTTGACATCTCCTGCAAATGGAACTGCGACAGCTGCGGCGAGTAGAAACTTTACATGCAATTCTACTTCTGTTAATAATAATTTAAGCAATATAACATTTTATGTCTGGAATGCTACGGCATTGCTTGAAAGCAATCAAACTGCAAGTTTAAGCGGAGTGAGCAATGAAACAACATTCAACTTTACCTTGCCCCATAACGGAGCATTTGACTGGAATTGCCTCACAAGAGACACTGCAAATCTGAATACCTTTGCGCTGACAAACAACACAATAAGTCTCGACACAACAGCGCCGAATGTGTCAGTGACAGCGCCGACAAACGGAAGTTTTCTTAATGCTGGAAGATTTAATGTGAGCATAAATGAAGATGGCAACTGCACTTACAGCTTAAACAGGGGAAGGAATAATATAAGCATAACTACAAGCGACAACAGAAGTTTTACAGCGGTTAACACTACTGGCTTTGCTCAAGATTCTGTTTTTAATGTTACATATTACTGCAATGACACGCTTGGAAACTTAAATGCCACAACGCCAATATTTTTTACAATTGACCTCACAGCACCGAATGTTTCATTAAGCAGTCCTGCAGACAACGCAAATCCTGAAGCAGGAAGTGTCAGCTTTCAGTTTACTGCTGTGGACAACTTGAACATAAACTCGTGTTCTGTAATAATAAACGGAACAGCAAATGCTGTTGTGCTGAATACCTCATCTATTCAGTCTGGGACTAACACAATAGCAAGAACAATGTCTGCAGGAACTTACAACTGGAGAATAAATTGCACTGATTCTGTCGGCAATACAGGGACCGCTACAGCGCGATACCTAAATGTTACCGCAACATCTTCATCGTCTTCAAGCTCAACAACTACTGGCGGGGCGGCAGCAGCTGGAAGCGCTAAAAAAGTTGGAAAAACATTTGTGCTGACAGAAACTCAGGTTGAAAAAGGATACAATAGCAATGATTTAGCAAGCGGAGACAAGCTGAAAATTCCATTTAAAAATGAGACACATGTATTAGAAGTTACAGCAGTAGATAATACCGCAAAGAAAACAACTTTCACTGTCAGCTCAAAAACCCAAACTTTTACTCTCGGTGTGGAGGAAACAGCCAAGGCAGATGTTGATGAGGATAAATTTTATGATTTGGCAATAACTGTAAAGTCAATATTGACAAATAATACTTCTTTCTATGTCAAGGAAATACACGAGGAAGTCAAGATTTCTGCAACTGCCAGTTCTGGTTCTGCAAGCGAACAGAATAATAACACTGTTAAAAATGAGAGCAACATAACAGGCAAGAGCGTGAGCAATGGAAGCAGATTTGGAAAGATAAGCAGGATAGACATTTATTTTGGAGCAATAGTTCTTTATATAATTGGGGTTGCTATATATCTTGGAGTAAATTATGCAAAACGCAGAAAAAAAACTTAGGCCTACGCTAAGAGAGAACAAAAGATACTTGCTGCTTGATGGGAACTTTGTTATAGATGATATTGAGAAAGCTATTCTGGATTATATTGGGGTGCTGGGATATGCGAAGGCAGGCATTAGCTTTGTGAGAAAAGACAATAAAGTTATTCTGGCAGTAAATAGGGAGATGCTGAATGAAATAAGAGCCTCGCTTGTGTTGTCTGAC
Source organism: Candidatus Woesearchaeota archaeon (assembly GCA_964366295.1). GTDB lineage: Archaea > Nanobdellota > Nanobdellia > Pacearchaeales > GW2011-AR1 > CAYITH01. The sequence goes on from CAYITH010000031.1 coordinate 7,437, forward strand.
AAAACAATAAATGTAAGAAGAGTCAGCGGGACGATAAATGGGTTGGGGAAGTGAGAATTCCTTAGTAAAGATTAAAATGTAGATTTAGAGCATTAACTTGAAAGAATCTGATATGTTTTCTGTTCTAAATCGAAGTGAACTGCTTGACCTTTTGAGATGGGCCTAATAATTTTATCTTGTCCAAATTCTTTTTTGAGAAAATAACTTGGAAAGTCTTCGGCTACTTCTAGATGAGTAACCATAACTAAACCCTCTACTTTATCTCTTCTTTCAGCAACAAGACCCATCAATTTATCTAAACTGGGAGCATGATAATAACTATCGCTTGGAGCATCATCTCCTGACCAAAG
>CAYITH010000032.1:0-7754 GCA_964366295.1 Candidatus Woesearchaeota archaeon
CTAAACTGGGAGCATGATAATAACTATCGCTTGGAGCATCATCTCCTGACCAAAGATATGGGACTTGTTCAAATTTTGAAGGCAGAGATAATTGAACTGCCAAAACCTGAGAACTATCTAATGCTCTAGGGGCTGTTGAAGATAATATATATGCTGAACCGCTATTAAGAATTTTTTTTATGGCTTCACCTAATAATTCCATTTGGCGACATCCAAAATTATCAATTCTATGATCCTCCCCATAAAATCCGTGTCTTGCTATAAATAAATGCTTCATATAAAAAATGATTCTATTGCTCTTTTTAAGCTTTTATATATTCTAGAGCAACATTAAAACTGCATTATGAAAGATATAAATCCTTAAAAACACTTTTTTTCTGGAGAGTTTTATGAAAATAGGAGTTGATTTGGACGATGTGCTGGCAGACACATGGAATGAAACGAGAAAGTTTCTTAACAGGCGTTTTGGAAAAAATCTGACGAATAAAGACTTTAATGATTTTGGGCTGGCAAAAACATATGGCGTAAGCAATGATGAAGTGAGGAAGGCGTTTGCAGACGCTTTTAATAATGGTTTATACTTAAATGCGAAGCTAATAAAAGGAGCTGTGAGTGGAATTGGAAGATTGGAAGATGGCAACGAGTTGTATATTATAACATCCCGCCCAAGATATATTGAAGGAGATACTTATTCTTGGGTTGAAAAAAATTTTCCATCTAAATTTAAAGAGGTGCGCTTTTCAAGCCACACTACGGATTTAAAAGAAGACACAGAAAAAGAGACAAAGGCAGAGATATGCAAAGAGCTGGGAGTGTTATTGATGATAGACGATAACCTGGATAACTTGGAAGAGTGTGCCAGAGCAGGCGTTAAAGGAATTGTTCTTGACCTCGATGGGAATTATAACTGGAATCACAGAGAAAGAGAGCCTGATGGCGTTGAACGGGCTTTTTCATGGAAAGAAATCGTGAAAATTGCCCAATCGTAAGCTTTAAAAAGCTTGGTTTTTTATCTTTAGAATAGATAAAAATCAAAAGGATAAGGCGATTATCTTATTTTAATATGGACATTCCAGCAGAAATGCAAAATCAAGTAATGGGGTATGACCGAGCAGCCACTATGTTCTCTCCTGATGGGCATCTTCTTCAGGTAGAGTATGCTGAAAAGACTGTAAGGCTTGGAAGCGCGAGCATAGGCCTCATTTGCGTTGATGGGGTAGCGCTTGTGGCTGACAGAAGAATTATAGATGAGTTGATAAAGCAGGAATCTGCTGTAAAGATATTTGAGATAGATAACCATATAGCTGCAACAGCTGCAGGAATATTAAGCGACGCAAGGATACTTGTTGAAAGAGCTCAGCTGGTAGGGCAGCAGAACAGGGTAACTTATGATACTGGAATTGATGTTGAAAGCGTTATAAAAGACATATCTAATCTAAAGCAGAATTTCACACAATATGGGGGAGTAAGGCCTTTCGGAGTTTCTATGCTGATAGCAGGTATTAGTGGAGGAAAACCAAAGTTGTTTGTTTCAGATATTACTGGCAATTACTTTTCATATTATGCAACAGCAATAGGCGAAAACGACGAGAGAATAAAGGAAATTCTAAGAAAAGAATACAAGGATTCAATGAATATGGAAGAAGGCATAAAGATGTCTTTTAAAATATTTAAAGAAATACTTGGGAAAAACTTTAATATCAACAGATTCGATGCTGCGTATATTCCGACAAAAGAGGCGCAATTAAAAAGATTAAGCGGAGAGAGCTTGAAAAAGTATATTAAAATATGAGAAAATTAAACATTTTCACCTCTTCAATTCCCAGAGAAGCAGGGGGGAATTTAAGATGAAAACTGAAGCAAGGATAAAGATTAAGAACAAGAGATTTGAAATTCTGGTAGATTTGGATAAAGCTCTAAAATTAAAGAATGGTGAAAAGGTCATGATAAGTGAAATTATTGAGGCAGATGCTATTTTTTCAGATATCAAAAAAGGAACAAGGGCTTCTGAAACTGAATTGAAAGAAGCATTCGGCGTAAGTGATATTGCAACAGTAGCTGAAAAAATAATCAGGCAAGGCGAGGTTGTTCTGCCAGCAGAATACAGAAATAAGGAAAAAGACAATATACTTAAGCAAGTTATTGATTTTCTGTCAAAGAATGCGATTGACCCTGCGACAAACAAGCCGCATACGCCTGCAAGAATTGAACAGGCATTGAGCCAAGCAGGAGTTAATGTTTCAAATAGGCCGATGGATGAGCAGATGAAAGCGATAGTTGAGGCACTGCAAAAAATACTGCCTTTAAAGATTGAAAAAAAGAGAATGTTGGTCAGCGTTCCAACGCAGTATATTGGAAGCACGTATGCCTTGCTTAAAGAGTATAAAGAAAAAGAAGACTGGAAAGATGACGGCAGTTTGCAAATTATTATTTCATTGCCTTCTGGAATGCAAATGAGTTTTTATGATAAATTAAATGGTATAACCCATGGGGCGGCAGTAGTTGAGGAATTAAAATGAAAGGAGATTTAAAATAATAAAATGGAAAACGAAGAAAAAACAAGAGAGATAGTTGTTCCTGGAGAAAAGATTGCCTCTGGAGATGAGTGCTTGCCAGGCGAGGGAACGAAAAGAGAGGGAAAGGATATCCTTGCCATAAGATACGGCGTAGTAAGCGAAGAAGGAAGAATGTTCAAGGTTATACCTTTATCAGGAATTTATTATCCTCGGGCAGGAAATGTAATAATTGCCGCTGTTAGAGACATAGTTTTTAACGGTTGGATGATGGACATAAACGCGCCTTATGGGGGTTTTTTGTCAGTTATGGAATGTCCAAGATTTTTTGACAGAAATGACTTATCAGAACATATGGGAATAGGAGATGCTATTGCCTGCAAAATATATTCTGTGAAAAGAAAAGGCGTTGATGTTACAATAAAAGGAAGAGGACTTGGAAAGCTTGAAGATGGATTGATAATAAAAATAAACTCAAATAAAGTGCCGAGAGTAATAGGAAAAGAGGGAACTATGATTAACTTAATAAAGGAAAAAACAGGATGCAATATCGTTGTTGGACAGAACGGAATAGTGTGGATATCGGGAAGAAATATTGAAGAAGAACTGAAGGCAAAGGAAGCGATACTATTTATAACAGAAAAATCATTTGTTGATGGCTTGACAGAACAAGTAAATCACCTTTTGGAGAAGAAATAAAATGATGTTAGATATAAAGAATAGTATGGTAGATAAAGAAGTAATAGCAAATGCAGATAGGTCTAGAGGTTATGCTGGATTGAAGAGATTAGTAAATGGTATGAAAGTTGGAGAAACTAAATTGGTAGATGTGAAAGGCAGAGTAAATGTTGATAAAGCGATAATAGACTTATATGGGGAGGGTTTTGTGGTTAGAACTACTCAATTAGATATATTAAGATGGGGGGAACCTATTAATTTAAGTAAGCCCGTTTATCTATCAATTGAGATGGTGGGGAGGATAGAATAAAATGACATACACAAAGAGATTCGACGGCAGAAAGGCAGAAGAGATGAGGCCTATAAAGGCAGAAGTTGGGGTTGTGCCGAATGCTGATGGCTCAGCTTTATTTGCATTTGGAGAAACAATTGCCATCGCAGCAGTATATGGCCCTAAGCCAATGCACCCGCAACATATGCAGGACCCAAAAAAAGGCGTTTTGCGATGCACTTATGACATGCTGACATTCTCTGTTCCTGAAAGAAAAAGGCCTGGGCCAAACAGAAGAAGTCAAGAAATAAGCAAGGTTATTGAGTGGGCATTAGCGCCTGTTTTGCATCTCGAAGATTTTCCGAATACTGTTGTTGATGTGCACATAATGATAACCCAAGCTAATGCCTCTACAAGATGCGCAGGTATAAATGCCGCTTCACTAGCTTTAGCGCATGCTGGATTAACTATGGATTCACTAGTGGCTTCGGTATCTGTTGGAAAAATGGACACCACATTGGTAGCCGATGTTATAAAAGAAGAGGAAGACTATGAAGAAGGAGAAGGCGCAACAGATATTGCTATGGCTTTTGCAGCAAATACTGGACAACTGGGATTGATTCAGATGGATGGGTGTATATCAAGTGATGAGCTTAAGAAGGCAGTTGAAATGGGAAAGAGAGCCTGTGAAAAAATAGCAGAAATTCAGAAAAAAGTTTTGAAAGAAAGAAAAAAATATGCGGAGAAATAAAATGGAAACACTAAATATCAGCGTAAAGAAAACTATTAGCCTTGCGACAAAGGGGATGAGGATTGATGGAAGAAAGGCATTAGAATTCAGAAAAATTGAAATAGAAACAGGAATAAGCAAAAATGCCGAGGGCTCTGCAAGAGTGAGAGTTGGACAAACAGAAGTAGTTGCCGGAGTAAAAATGGATGTTGGTGAGCCATATCCTGATTCTCCTGATGCAGGAAATCTTATTGTTTCGCTTGAGTTAACGCCTCTATCATCTTCAAGATATGATTTGGGGCCTCCCGGAATAGGGGCCATTGAAATCGCAAGACTTGTGGACAGAGCAGTAAGAGAATCAAAGTTAATTGATATTAAAAAACTCTGCATAAAAGAAGGAGAAAAAGTGTGGAATGTGTATATAGATATTTATTCAATAAACGATGCTGGAAATGTGCTTGATGCTGCGGCTATTGCGGCTGTTGCTGCTTTGCAAACAGCATTTATGCCAAAATATGATGAAAAAAAAGAAAAAGTGGACTATCACGAGAGATCTGACAAAAAAGTTCCATTAAATGACCTGCCAGTGATGATAACATTTCATAAGATTGGAAACACAATAATGATAGATCCCTCTGTTGATGAGGAAGAATCCAGCTCTGCAAGACTTACTCTTGCAATGACTGAACATAAAGGAAAAATAAAAATACACTCCATGCAAAAAGGAAAGGAAGACACATTAAGCATTGAGGAATTTTCAGAAATTTTAAAAAATGCTGAATCTCTTTTCAAAGAGATGCAAAAAAAATTGTAAATGGCTGAAAGATAGATAAATGAAAGAAAAACAAGAATTCACAAAATATGAAAAGGCAAGAATATTAGGTGCAAGAGCACTGCAAATAGCGATGGATGCCCCATTATTATTTGAGATAGACAAAGAAACGCTTGAGAGAATTAAATACGAGCCCATATCTATTGCTGAAATTGAGTTTAATGAGGGAGTTCTGCCGATTACAGTAAAGAGGCCTATGCCTGAGAAGAAGCATATCGAGATAAAGCAAAAGAAAATTGAAATAAGCGAGGAAGAAAAGGGGAAAATAGATGGCAAGATTGAGAAAAACAAGATTGAGAAAGAGAAAGAAGAAGAGAAAGAGATTACTGCCGAGGGCGAGATTATGGAACTGGCACAGCCAGAAGATGAGATTGAAGAAGAGCCTGAAGCTGAATCTGGCGGGGAAGAGGCTTAGTATTTTTTTAGCAACATTTATTAACATCTTACCCGAAAGCTTTAAATACCGAGTTATATCAATAGATATAACATGATGGAAATGACAAACGGAATACTGAGATATCCTCGACTGGACACCGTGCTTATGGTAGAAAGATTCATCAAGGAGCATGACGGAGAGTTTAAAAAAAGAAATCTCTGGGAAAATCTGCCTAAGAAAATGATGTACCAAACATTTTGCGTCATAATAGATTACCTGCTTCAATCCAGAAAAATTTCTATTGATTCTGAGGGCAAGATTGGCTGGATATATTATCCTGAAAAAAAAGGCGATGTAGAGAAATATCAACATCTCTTTTGGAGAAGAAATGCAATTACCTTCTAAAATACGATTTGCGGATGAAAAGTTACAGGAAGAATTCGAAAAACTGAAAACTGGAAATAGTGAAGAACAAGAGATTGTTAAATTTATTGAAAGAGCTTTTTTAGATATAGAAAATAATGCTTTTTGCGGTATTCAAATACCTAAGAAACTTATTCCAGCAGAATATTTTAAAAAGTATAATATCACAAATCTTTGGAAATATAATCTACCTAATGCTTGGCGATTAATCTATTCGATTGAGAATCAACAAATTTGCGTAGTTTCGATTATACTTGAGTGGATGAATCATAAAGAATACGAAAGGAGGTTTGATTATTGATATGCGGATAAAAGAGGTTTATGCCAGAAGCATCAAGGATTCGTTGAAGCAAGATACTATTGAGATTTTTATAAGAACAGACAACGGCAGATTTACGGCATCTGCGCCTGGAGGAGTCAGCAGGGGCAGTTTTGAAACATCTAGTTTTATTGCAGATACAAGAAACACTGTTCATTTATTCAATGAAAACTCAAAAAAAATAACTGAAATGGAGATAAATGAAATAAGCGATTTGAGAATTGTTGAAGCAATTATAGACAAAAGAAAGTTTGGGGGAAATACTTTATTTGCTCTTGAGGCAGGAATTCTAAAAGCTCTTGCTTTTGAAAAGAGAAAAGAGGTTTGGCAGTTACTCAAACCTGAAGGAAGAAAAATGCCTGCTCCTGTTGGAAATATTGTCGGAGGGGGAAAGCACTCGAAGAATAAAAAAAAGCCGGATTTTCAGGAGTTTCTTGTGATTCCGCATTGCTTAAGATTCAATACCGCGGTAGAAACGATGAAAGAAATGCATAAGCGAGTCGGGCATATCTTAAAACTGAAAGAGAGAAATTTTTTGATGAAAAAAGATGCTGAAAACGCTTGGCAGACCGCGCTTAACGACCGAGAAGCATTAAGCGTTATAAACTCAGTTAGAAATATTTTAGAGCACGAAAGAAGAATAAATATTGATATTGGAGTGGATATTGCCGCTTCGCATGCAAAAAGAAACAAAAAACAAATTGAAAAAATTGCAAAACTTGATGAAGAGTTCGGCTTGTTTTATATTGAAGACCCGCTTAATGAGTGTGATTTTTCTGAATGGAGCGAATTGAGTAAAAAACTAAAAGGAAAGAATTGCTTAATCGTGGGCGATGATTTGACTGCGACAAATCCGGCAAGGCTTGAAAAGGCAATTAAGATGAAAGCGTGCAATGCTGTGATTGTAAAGCCGAACCAAAACGGCTCTCTTTTGGAAACAATTAAATTTTTTAACATAGCTAAGAAAAATAAGTTTTTCACAATCGTGTCGCATCGCGCCGGCGAGACAATGGATGATTTCATAGCCGATTTTGCTTTTGGAATGCAGGCGGACTTTGTAAAATTTGGAGTGCTTGGGAGAGAAAGAGATATTAAACTGAAGAGGCTGGAAGAAATTGAGAGAAGGGTGAGGCAGGATTAGAGAGATATAATAAGCGGGGTTGGTATGGTATTCTATAGACCTATCTTGATGAGGATATAATGGGATTTTGAAGAGGTATTTTAGAGATTTTTATTTTGCCTACTATCCAAAATATTAGATACGGAGATGTAAAGAAAAAAATAAGAATCTTTAATAAAAATTGGCGATTAGCCACATTTTACTATTTAATACTATTAACACTAATTGATAGTAAATTAATAGAATTAATTGCATTTTTTCCAGACAGATAATAAGCTTTTTCTAGCTTTATCCTCATCGATTTAATATATTTTTTATCTTTTTTTAAGTTTTCATAAATCCTTTTTTGCAGTAATCTCCTTTTTGATAAGTTATTGAGAAGGTTTTTAATGCGTTTATTTTTTACATCTCCGCCTTTTCCGTCAAGAATTCTATGACAAGTCGCACATAATAGAAATATATTAGCATAGTGAGAACCATATTTTTTTATAG
>CAYITH010000033.1:0-7741 GCA_964366295.1 Candidatus Woesearchaeota archaeon
TGGGGTATTCATCGCAAATTTTTTTGTCTTCGACAACCAGCATTTTCATTCTGTCAAAAACTTTGCGAAATGGAAAGTTTAAGTTTTTGAGCACTGTCAGAAATTCTATTTCTGAAGTTTCAAAATTCGCAGCAAGCTGCGGAAAACGATTTGCTCTTGAGTAAAATATTTTTCAATTTGCAAGAGCAAATCGTTTTGTGGTATTAAACCCAAATTTTGAAATAAAATAAGCATAATCTATGCAGCCCCCTATATCTCTTAATAAAGACACTTGTCTTAAAATAACTAAGTCAGATGTCTTAATATATATAGGAAGATTTATAAAGACACTTGTCTTAAAATAACTAAGTCAGATGTCTTAATATGGAAAAAGAAATCATAACCGAAGTAATGGATGAAATAGAAGCCTCATTAAAAGATCCAAGAGGTATTTCTGCACATCAAAGAAGGCTGGCTTTCTCCCTATCACTTGGAGCAGTAGTATTACTTGAAAACTACTTTAAAAAATTAGGAGTTTGGAAATCTGGTTCAAAAATAAATCATCTTTGGCTAAAGAAAAATGAAGTAAACACAAAAAAACTTCTAGAAAAGTGTTTAGCATCCCCAATAGAAAATATTCCGAATTTAGACAACTTGCTCAATAAGATAAAGGAAATTGAGAAAGAAAGAAATGAAATCGCATATGGAAAAAAAGCATCTGAAAACACTTTATCCAAAAAAATAAATATCTTTTTAGAACTTAAGGAGGCAATCGAAAATGCTTAAGGCATACGCAAGCTATTTTGTTTCTTATGCTCTAAGAGAATTAAAAGACATCTCTAACATAAAACAAATTATTCTGTTTGGTTCAACAGCCAAAAATGAAGCAGAAAAGGACAGCGACATTGATATCTTTATTGAATTGTTGAAAGATAGCGAAGAGCTAAAAAAGAAAATAGAACAAGTAGAAAAAGACTTTTATTTAAGCAGAGAAGCAATGATATTTAAAACTAAAAATATAAAAAACAGGGTTCATATAACTATTGGAAAATTGGGAGATTGGCCGAAGATAAGAGAGAGTATTGAAGCTAATGGCATTGTTCTCTTCGGAAAACATATGTCGCAGGGTATAAGAGGAAAAAAGCATGTTTTAATATCCTGGAATTCAATAGAAAAAAATCGCGGGGCTATTTTAAACAAGTTGTATGGAGTCAAAATAAATAAAAAGTATTATCCGGGCCTAATAGAAAAATATGGCGGAGAAAAAATTGGCAAAAGCAGTATGCTCATACCTATAGAAAACCGAGACGCCATACTTGACTTTCTCAAAGCTCATAAAGTTAGTGCCAAAATATTAGAGGTTTGGAGAGAATGAGAAGATTCTCTCGTAATTTATTCTCCTACAAGCATAAATCATATATGTGCTTTAAAAATATTTCAGCATTCTCCAGACTTTCTTTCGCAGGTTCGAGATTAGCCTGTGAAATTCTTTTATAAGTAAACTCTCCTCTTTTTTTCTTTTCCATTCTAAAAATTCCTAGCAAATCATCTGCTTTTACAAGTACTTCCTCGTATAATTTCAATAATGCTCCATCAATTACCCCTTGTAAAACAAGATTCTTAAATTCCTCATATGTTTTTCTATGTTCTTCTGGAGCTTTTGTTATTATTCCCTTACTTATTAAATATGCCTTTGCAGAATAAAAAATGGAATAATAAGCATGAGATATAACAGAGCTATAATAAGTATCCGGCTTTCTTACATCAAAAGCTTTTATTTGCAAATCCTTATTCATGCTAATTTGCATTATTATCTCCGCTAATCTTAATTCATTCTCCGCTCTTTCAAGATATAACTTAGTATCTGAATCCATTGTTTATTCCTCTTTTTAACAATGAGTAGAATATCGAAGAGTTGTAAATTGATAAATGTTTCCTTGCTATTTGCTTCCCAAGATTTTCATCCTCGGATTTTAACATCTCAAGAAACTCCTTCTCTGAAATAACTTGGCTATGAATTTTCAAAGGCGTCTTAAGCTCTCCTAACCTTATTGCAGATTCTATATTTTTTCTTTTGCCCTCTTCTTCAATAAAAACGGCTATATCAAAATCAGATTCTTTTGTTTGTTTTCCAATTGCATAAGAGCCAAAAACAACTATTGAAAAAAAAGGGGTATGCCTCTCGACTTCTTCTTTAATTATTTTTATAGCTCTCAAAGCAGTATTGGAAATTTTTAGATTATTCGAGAATGTAATATAATTAGATACAAGGTCATTATCAAGATTTAAAGTATAGAGCAACGACCTTCCAATTTTTCTCTCAGTTACAAGAGCTTCTTTTTTAAACTTTTTTAATGTGAGTGCAAGAAGATTGTTTGATTTCTCCCCAGAAAGTTCTTTTATTTCCTTGATAGAAGACTCTTTAGTAATAGTTCGTGTCAAAGGCTCAAATATCTTAATCTGCTTATTGGTTAGCATTTTATAAACCGCTTGTGGTTTCTATTAACCATTTAATTGGGTTATATTAACCAATAAATTGGTATTTATAAATCTTTCTATATAACGATTTTCTATTGGCAAAAGCAGTATACTCATACCTATAGAAAACCGAGACGCCATACTTAACTTTCTCAAAGCTCATAAAGTTAATGTCAAAATATTAGATGTTTGGAGAGAGTGAGAAAAAATACTTAATCGCCGTTTTTATATTATTCTTCCTTTTTACCAACTGTTTTCTCTAAATTAGTAGCCTCTGACCTTAATCTTTTAGCAGCATCTCTATTACCCATACCATCTAATGTATCTGCCTGTTCTCTCAATGTCTGAATTTTAGCAAGTTTCTGAGCATCACTCAACATAAATCCTTGCTCAATAAACCCTTGAACTCTATACTCAAATAACTTTGCCCATACACTTCTTTCTGCATACATCCATATTCCCCCAACAATAGCTGTTACAAGATAAATCCATGCAAGCCCTTGCCCATTCAACATACCTCTAACAGCATTAATAAGCATCATTAACACAAATAATATAATGACTATTTTATTTACAATAAATGCCATCTGTGGACTCTTATCTCGCATCTTTAAAGTAAACGCAATAACTACAATTAGGGGAATAATAGAAACAATAGCAATTCCCATCGGTTCATATAAAATTTTAGTGATAGCAGAAACATCTTTAACAAAAATAAAAGCTAATATTGCAACAACAAATGCTACCGCCCATTTAATCCATTCTTTACCTTCTGGAAAAAATGGCATAAAATCAGCAACAGAATAAACTAAGAGAATTAACAAAATAGTAAGAAGAAATTTAGCTATCGCATTTCTAGTATCTAGGTCTGCAATTTTTTCAAGCGTAAAAAGACTAACAAGCGATTCTTTCAAATTATTTACTGAAAATAACTCGGAAAGAGTCTTACTCTCGCTTGGCGCTGGTGTTGTCTGTCCCGCCACCAAAACACCAGCTATTAAAGAAAACATAAACACACTTAACAACATCACTGCGAAAACCTTTGCCGTCTCTTTTTTTGTGAACATTAATATCACTAAAAAAAACCCCTTTATAAACATTTCGGCAGTTTCCGAAATTTACTTTATGCTGTAAGCTAGCTCAATCAACAAATGCTTAAGCGCATTAACATAACTTTCAAAATTTTGCTTATTGAAATTAGCTATAACAAGATGACTAATCTCACTATCCTGAAAATTCAGATTCTGAAGATTATCTCTTATCAAAACAAGATTATCTTTATATTTTTCATAAGTATTTATTGAAAAAGATAACTTTTTCCTTATTTCCTTCAGCATATTCTGCGGCTTTATCTTAAATTTATTATGAATAAAAAATAAGTCGACAATATCTCGAGACTTTACTGCTCTTCTTGTAAGTAATGCGCGAATCTTCTCAGTTGCAATTTCCCTAATATCATAAACCATAATCTCTTGTGGTTTATAAAAACTAATAAACTCGCTAAAATAAATCTTATCTTCCTCACTAAATTGGCTTGGCTCAAATATTGGATTTAATCCTCTTTTATAGAAAGTAAAAAGTATCTTTTCCAGAAAATTAATCTGAATCTTAATGAAAGATGGCCTCCCCGTCAAAACAGAAGTATAATAAACTTTGAAAGTCACAATTTTATTGTTGCTGCCAATCTCAACAAAATTTCTGTCTGCCTTGTTAAACTTAAAGTCAAGTCCGACTTTCTCAAGCTGTTCTCCAAAGGCATCTATCCTATCTTTGCAGATTTTTTTTATATATTTTGTAGACCTTCCTTCAAAAAGCTTCTGATTAGCAAAGGTAAAATCTAAATCTTCCGAAAATCTAAAATAACCTAGATAAACTTTTGCGAGGCAGGTTCCGCCTTTAAACACATACTCTTCAAGTTTCAGTTTTGAAAGCAAAACATTAAGGTAAAAATCCTTTTCTATTAACTCCAAAGCGCTTATATCTATCTTATCGCCTATTAAGCTTAAAAAGTTTTTGAATTTGTTTTTATCTATTTCCATAATTGAAACTCCTTAATTCTATTTTTTACAATCCGATTGTATCTTTTAGACCCTCGAATAAAAATAACTTTATTAAATTTATACTCGCTTAAAGCTATATTCTTTCTTAAATAAATCATATCCAAAAGTGTTTTCTCCAATTTGCTGTAATAAAGAGATATATTGTTTCCTGTGTTCTCTTTCTTTATATCAAAAAATAAAGAAGGCTTTAATTTTACAAAAAAGAATCTTGAGCCAGCAATTTTTATTGGTCCTGTTCTGTTGAATTTATCATTTATTACCATATTCACCGGAAAAACCTCATGGGTCAAACCAAGAAGCTTTAAAGCAGTGTTTAAACCAAAATACCATCTAACTCCTTTCTTTTCTAATCCGAGAGCCAATAGCTCATAAGCAGAATATTTTAAAGATTTAAACTTTTTTTCTTCATAACTTCTCAAATAATAAATCCCCCTAAATATTGTTATAAGATAGCCCTTGTTCAGCATAACTTTTCGCAATATATCCTTATCGAATTTATACCTGCTCGCCAAGCTGTCAAAATCTCTTCTTGTGAGTATTGTGCCATTTGCTTCTCGCAAAATAGTATCTATTTTATTCATATCTCATTTCACCTAAAAAGGTGAAATATAATACCATTTATAAATCTTTCGCCGTTTTTTTTTGCTTTTTACATAAAAATTATCGTTTTTTAGTGAAGTTAAAATCTTAACTTTGAATTTTTCAAGAACTTTATCATCAAAGAAACAAAAGACCTAAGATTTCCATTAAGCTGTGCTTCTTGCAATGAAAGATAATAATCCTGCTTTTCAACATTCGGAATATTCACCATAGGATAGCCATTTTTATGGAGAATAAAGTTAATCAATAATCTGCCTACTCTTCCGTTTCCATCAACAAAAGGATGAATAGTCTCAAAAGCTGTATGGAAATAAGACGCTATGACAAGTGGATGAAGCTTCTTCTTTTGCTTAGTATACCATGAAAGCAAAGATTGCATTTCTCTCGGAACTTCTTCAGGCTTACAAGGTCGCCAGTCCACACCTCGCAAATAAACTTGTAAACTCCTGTATCTTCCTGTTTCCTCTAAAAGCTCTAATTTAAGTGTATCCTTAACAACAAGTCTATGTAGCTCTAAAATAAATTTCTTGTTTATATCTCCCTTATAATTTAAGATATAATCAAATGCTTTTTTATGGTTTAATGCTTCGTTAATTTCTCTTACTGACTTCCCCTTAGGGCTTAAGTTGTCAAATAAGAGCTGAGAAGTTTCCTGCAAAGTCAGAGTGTTGCCTTCAATCGCAGAAGAGTTATATGTAAATTGAGAACAAAAAGCTTCATATCGGTTATCAAAATTTTCTTTTGGCTCATTGGCAAAATCTTTTTTCAACTTTTCCAAAAATTTCTTTTTATCTTCACTCAACAACGTGTTAAGTAATAACAACTCTTTATCAGCTTTTTTTTCTTTTTCGCCAAGATTAATTTTGTTTAGATTAGCTCCTAAGTAGATTCTTTTCTTAGTTACTTTATCGCCGCGCCTCACAGACTCAACCCGATAATAATACTTCTTTCCATTTTTATCTTTTACTTCTGTATATACCATGTTTTCTATACGTCTACATCATTTATAAAACTTTCTGTGTTGTAGACGTAACAAACATAAACATTCATAACCGATATTATCAAAGTTCAATTTCAGTTTCAATCCCCATGCGCTGTCCGGGAATTGAACCCGGCCCTAAACCTTGGGAAGGTTTCATTCTGCCGATAAACTAACAGCGCATAAATGATTAAATCTTCCTCACCCTGCTCCCTTCTTCAGCATCATCAACAGAATAACCTCTCTTTCTTATTTCTTCTCTTAACACATCCGCCTTCTTCCAGTCTTTTCTCCTCCTTGCTTCTTCTCTCTTATTGACTAATTCCCTGACTTCTCCAGGAATTTCAATTTCCTCACGGTCTAACAATCTCAATCCAAAAACAGAATCCATTTTCTCTATTGTTTTAACCTTTCCAGAGGCATCCTCATCTCTCAGCATTTTCCACAGCACAGCCAACGCCAATGGCATGTCCAAATCATCAGCAATTGCGCTCTCAAACTCCCCAATATATTTTTCATTCAGCTTATTATCATCTTTTAACTCTCCAATTATATTTTTCAACCGCCCATATGCGTTTTTCGCGCTCTCCAAAGTCTCAAGGCTGAAATCCAACTGCTTTCTGTAGTGGCAATTCAAGCACAAATACCTAAAAGCAAGAGGTTGAAAACCCTTCTCTTCAAGCTCTGAAATAGTATAAAGCCCGCCCTTGCTCTTGCTCACCTTCTCACCATTCGCCAGCAAAAAAGCTCCGTGCATCCAGTAATTGACAAATTTTTTTCCTGTTGCTCCCTCGCTCTGCGCTATTTCATTTGTATGATGTATTGGAATATGGTCTTCTCCGCCAGTGTGTATATCAAAGTGTTCTCCAAGTGTCTTCATTCCCATAGCAGAACACTCAATGTGCCAACCAGGATATCCAATACCAAACGGACTTTCCCATTCCTGCTGTCTTTTTTCTTCAGGAGTCGAAAACTTCCACAATGCAAAATCAGTATTGTTCCGCTTTTCACCCATCTCAATTCTCTTCCCTGCCTGCAAACCCTCTTTTTTCAGCAAAGCCATCTCGCCATAACTCTTGAATTTACAGCTGTCATAATAAATTCCGTCGCTTGTCTTGTATGTCAGCCATTTTTTCTCCAATCTCTGTATCAACTCAATCTGCTCTTGGATATACTCTGTCGCCTTTGTCCATTTGTCGGGTTCAGTTATGTTCAGCTTCTTAAAATCATCCCTAAAAACACTCAAATAATAATTAGCTATCTCGCCCGCCGTCTTTCCCTCTTTTTTAACCGCTCTCTCCATCTTGTCCTCGCCAGTGTCAGCATCGCTTGTCAAATGCCCAACATCAGTCACATTCATTATATGCTTCACCTTAAAGCCTGCATATTTCAGCACTCTCTTCAGCACATCAGAAAAAACATATGTCCTCAAATTTCCAATATGCTGATACCAATAAACAGTCGGTCCGCATGAATACATCCCAACCTTTCCTTTAACAATCGGCGCAAACTTCTCTTTTTTCCTGCCAAGAGTATTATATAAGTAAATATCCATCAAACAACAAGAAAACAAGCATATAAAAAACTAACCCCTAAACAGAATTTCTGCCGAACATTCCTTCAAGCGTTTTAATCCACGCCCCAG
>CAYITH010000034.1:0-7614 GCA_964366295.1 Candidatus Woesearchaeota archaeon
TAAAAGGTGCGGTTTGTTTGAGGACTTTGGGATGCTCAAAGTGTCACACCCTAAATGGTGTGGTTTTAAACACTTTGACATAAAGTAAAATTAACATATAACTGGCTATAAAAGAGATTTATAAAGCTTTCCCTAAAGAGGTGCTTTTTAGATATTCCACGCTTTTTATGAGATTTATTGCACCCGATAATCTTTTTCTGTAGTCAAAATATTATTGTTCCTGACTATAACAAAGAATATAAACTCATTAAAAAAAAATTCAATATGGATTGTGGAATAGCAGCAATAGTTTTTAAGAGGGGCATTAGCGAGGAAAAAGATGCAAGAGCTTATAATGCTATGAACAGATTATTGCAGGGCGTGCAGCATCGAGGGCCTCTTGGATGTGGAGTTTCGGTTCATAACACTCTAAGAGGCACAGGAAGTTACCATAAAGAATTGGGATTGGTCTCGCAAGTCTTTGATTCAAACAACAACCCTATGGAAGGCGACAGGGCAATCGGCATGACTCGCTATGGAACAACAGGTGAGGCGTCAGAAGGCACAAAAATAGTTCTAAACAAGAAAGAAAAAAGAGACAAGTTATTGGAAGAACAACAGCCATTTCATCATCGTGACCCTAATCCCTGGAGAGATTTTTCATTGGTATTCAACGGACAACTAACAAACCATAATGAATTGAGAGACTATTTCAAGCGAGAACATCACTATGAATTCTTAACAGGAACAGATACCGAGCCATTAATGCACCTGCTCGCAGAAGAACTGAGAAAAAATACCACTGATAATCCAAATCTAATTGATGTTTTTTCAGATATATCTCGCAGAGCAAAGGGATGCTATAATATTGCATTTATGGACAGACGCGGTAGAGTGGCAGTTTTCCGCGATAAAAATGGTTTTCGTCCGTTGTCATACGCAGAGAACGAGAATATCTTTGCGATAGCATCGGAAACAATCGCATTAAGAAAAATTGGATTTAAAAATAATGAGATGCAATTTGTTAATGCGGGGGAACTGCTGGTTTATGACGATAAACTGAAAAAATTTCAGCTTGAAACTGGAAATAAAAGATGCTGGTGTGTTTTTGAAAGTATATATTTTATGAATGTCGGCTCAAAACTTCCAAATAGTTCAGTTTATAGGATAAGGGCAAAAATGGGCGAAGCCATGGCTCAAATAGAACCTCTTAAAAATAGGTCAGATTTCAATGAATTTATAGTTCTGGCTGTTCCAGACACTGCCAAAACAGCAACAGAAGCATACGCTCGCAGGCTTGGACTTGATTTTTATCAAGACGCTATAATAAAGATGCCTTTTACAACGCGTGCTTTTCTTTTAATGCAAGAAGACAGAAAACAAGGGCTCGAACTAAAATACGAAACCATTGAAGAGATTGTAACCGGTAGAAAAGTTATAGTAGTAGATGACAGCAAAGTAAGAGGTGACGCATCAAAAAACCAAACCGCCTCGCTTAAAGAATGCGGTGCAAAGGAAGTGCATTTCCGTGTAACATTTCCTCCAATTAAATATCCTTGCAAATATGGCATTGATTTTCCAGTGCAGGAAAAGTTGATAGCTTTTCAAATAAGCAAGGGTGGAATGCCAATTGAAGAGCTTGAGCGAAGAGTGGCAGAAGCCATAGGATGTGACTCTTTTAAATATCCCCCAAAAGATACTTTTCTTGAAACACAGGCAGAAGAAATGAAATGTTCTGCAAAGGATTTTTGCCTTGCATGCGTTACAGAAGATTATCCTGTGTGAGCATCTTCAATTCACTCTTAAAACTACAATCTCTAATATAGTCAAGGACGTTGATAATTCCTCATTTACGCCTTGAGTAGATAGGGAAAGACTTATGTCTTTCACTATACTTCATTAAAAAGTAACTGTGATCTTTGTCCTGCTCTTGCTGGGTGCTTCCTAGTCTACGACTGCCAAGCTACTCACTACGGCAGGCAAAGATGCGACTGCCGAGAATCGGACTCGGAGCTGTTCGTCTTTGCGTTTTTTATATCAGCAACACTCCCTCAAAGGAAGGTGACACATCAAAGTTGTTTTTCCAACAACTTTGACTGCAGTCAAAAATCCCACTCAAAAGGAAGATTTTTGATGTGTAAGGGAACCATTGGTTCCATACATCAGCCATGAGCGCTCCCTCAAAGGAAGGTTACATGTAAGGGAACCATTGGTTCCATACATTTGGCAACGAACCGTTTTACCACTAAACTACAGTCGCTCAAAGAGATTAAATAAAATGGTTATTTAAATATTGCTTATCGGCTTTCAAAAATATGGAGAGGTTTTATATTTCTCAAAAGCATCTCTTTCATTCTAACACCGGGACGAAAGTTAAAAACATATTTCGCATTTCTCCTGTCTGTTTTAGAGCCCCTTTTTGCAAAGACACAATAAGCTCTTCCAAAATCAGGCTCAAGATTGCTAATCTCCCCAATGCAACGTTTAATCTGCGTATGAGAAAAATACCCAATTATGGCTGTATCCTCAAGAAAAAAATCAGTGTTTCCTCCAAGTTCCACTCTCGAAAAATTACTGCCATTAATAGCAATAGAACATATCTGAGAGTATAGTTTTTCAGCAAAGAGTTCCTCGTTTATTTTATCGCTTTTTTCCATCTGTATAGCATACCTGCTCTTTCTCTTCATCGAGTTATACATATGTCCCTAGGCAGAATCGGACTGCCGACTACTCGGTGTAAACGAGTCGTTTTGCCACTAGACTATAGGGCCTCTTAAAAAGTATTTTAGATATATATAAAAACTTAATCATCCAACAAATGTGCATGAAAGATCAGAGAGATTACCCTTTCTTTCAGGGTTATGAGAAATATCTTTCTCCAACCCCCTGTCTTCTTTTTTAGGGCAACACATAGTGATATCAATACCGCAATCTTTACAACGTTTTTCTGCCAAATTAGAGTCTTTCTTTTCAAAACACTCTCGTAAAATCTCAGCTTTTTTGAGGTTATTAGAGTCCATATCATAATCTGAAGGTTTATCTGTAATTAATTTTAGGATATAATTTAAATTACTATCTTGCAGAGAGAAATCATCAGAATGTTGCTTTATTCTTTTTGCGCAGATTCTCAGTGAATAATGGAAAATATTTGCAAGTGCTTCAAAATAGCTAGCCCTTTTGCTGTCTTTTTTGATTGTCCAACTGCCAAATATTGGCTTGAGCCCTTCCTTTTCTGCAACTTTTCCTGCTTTAAGCTCTTTGAATTTTTCTATGAAATCTGTCCAATTTTTCTCGTAGTCTCCCATATAAGCAAGAAGACTCCCAAGAGAAGCAAATTCACTTCTCTCCTTTAATTCATGATCAATGAGGAATATACTTTCTTCCCCTCCTACTCTCTTCCCAATTATTATATTAGCAGGGCTTAAATCGCCATGGTCAATTGCATTGCCCCTCAAGGCTTTTCCGAACAAAGGAATATAAATACACTTAAGCAGGATATCAATATTCATAGAAGGAAATAATTCAGAAAGATAATCCTCTGCTTGAGACTCTACATCTCTTGACCAAAATTTTTTTCTCCTTTCAGCTTCAGGTATTTTAGCCCCGGCTACACTGGATTCATGCTGATAAATTGAAATTGCGGACAGTATTTTTTCTTTAATATATTTTACTCTCTCAGGCTCACTCTTCTCTTGCAGAATATTCTCAAGAGTCTTGCCATCTATAAATTCTACAAACAACCAGTCAGGCAGTTTTGGGTCATAATGAGCATTTGGCACCATTTCTTTTAAGTTTGCTTCATCTCGCAGGAAGGTATAGGATTCATATGCTTTAGCAGAGGGAGGTATTTCTCCTTTGTAGGATGATGGTGTTTGTAAATATTTTCTAGCATAGACTGAGACAGGGGTATTGCCTACAGAACCATTCATGCGAAGATAAATTGAATGAGGATTCCCAAGATTAGAACACATAACGAATTCCCCAATTTCAGACTTTCCTTCCAGGCCTGGAAAGATCATTTTAAGAACCGCTTCTAATTTATCTTCTGGAATTTCTCTTGCTTTTTCAAGCAGTTCAGATAGTGGTTTTTTCATTTCCCTTCTCAAAGTTCGAGATAAGCTTTAGTATTTGATAAGAGCAATTGTGTACTTCTTCAAGTTTTAGCCCTATATAGCTGACTAAATTATCCTTGTCTCTTCCAAGCTTTGAGTAATTCTCAAGATCTGCCGACCCATCATCGATCATTGCATATGCCTTTACCTTGTCACTTGAATAAAAAAGATTCAATGTTTCTTGATACCTATTTTGGAGATTCTTTAACGCTTCAGACAATATAACATTTGCACTTTTTGGAATACCCTCTTTACTAAATCTCGTTGCAATCGCTTTTAGGTTGTCTCCTGTATGTTCAAGATGAAATATAAGCCACCAAAATAGGAAAAGGTCAATAGAAGATGATTTTATCTGAGCTAAGAAAGCAGGATTATTCAATCCTATATTAACTGCCCTGGCAATTAAAAAATAAAACTTATTTATATCCAAATCGATATCATTAATCGCAGAAAGCTCGTCTCTTTTAATCTCCCTTTTTAAACTGGATTTTATCAATATATCAAATATTTCTCTGATATTATTGTCAATTCTTTTTACAAATATATTTATGTTAAACTCTCCGAAATTAAAAAAGTCTTTAACTACTACCTCTTTTTCAGATTCACTAACTACTTCACAGCTTAAGTAACTTTCAATGATCTTTCTTATTGAAACTGTATCAACTTTAGCATTATTTCCATAAAAAAAGAAAGAAGAATATCCATTCTGATATGCACCTGCAAACTCTCTCTTTATTCTTTTGGAATCTTTTCCGTCTATCTCAATTTTTACGCTTTTATCATTCTTATTAGTATATGATGTCGGCGAAACAACCATCTCTCCATGCCCATTCCGCTCAACAAAAACATTATCGCCTTTTTTTAATCCAGACTTTTCAACCCAATCTTTAGGCAATGCAACAGCATAGCTGGAATTGCCAAGCCGTATCAGTTTTCTCTGCTCCATACCCTTACTAGGGGATTGGATATTTAAAGCATTCGGTTAGTGTAAAGTATATATTGCAAGATATATATTAGTATATACAGTTCTCTTTAAAAAAGTATATAGTGTATATATTGTATATCGCAAAGGGCTATAAACTTTTTTTTCTCCGTCTAAGTGCAGCGAGGTGTTGTGGCTGGATTCTTCCTCGCTGTTCTTTTTCTTTGAACAAAAAGTAAATGTTTAAATATGCAAGAATAGACAACTCAATTGGAAGATTTATAAAGGGGTTATACTTAAAAACAAGAGATGGCTGAACAAGACAGGATTTATATAGAAAAAGTTAAATACTCTGGAACCTTTGATTTTAAAGAATTATACAGATTTTGCTATGATTGGCTTGTTGACAACGGATACTTAGTTTCTGAAAAGTCCTACGGCGAAAAGGTTGGATCTTCCGGCAAGGATGTTGAAATCGAGTGGGAGGCAAAAAAGAAAATTTCAGACTATTTCAGGTTTGTAATAACGGCAAAGTGGAGAATACTTGGAATGACTTCAGTAGATGTTGAAAAAGACGGAAAAAAAATAGGAGTGAACAAAGGAGCATTTGAAATAACCCTTCGGGGACTGCTTGAAAAAGATTATGAACATCGCTGGGAAAACAACGCATTTACAAAATTTCTTCGTGGCGTTTATGACCGATATGTCATTAGGGCAAGAATAGACCAGTATGAAGGAAAAATATTCTTTGAAGTCGACGAGCTGGTTGCCCAGATAAAATCCTTCTTGGCTCTTGAAGGAAAAAAGTATTGACTGCGTAAAAAATTTATAACTTCTTAGTTAATTTCTGCAACAAAAACATTTAAATATGCCCTATCACTTTTTTCTTTATGGAAAAAAAGAGTTTTATATTAATAATTTTTGTTTCTATCTTGGTCATTTTAACAACAAATGTCTTGGCCTTGCCTATTAAAATAGCAATAAAGCCAATAAGCGATGTTGTAATTTCTGAGATAAATAAGCCCGCCATTTTTGATGTTACAATCAAAAACACTGGAGATCAAAGCGATGCTTTTGAAATATACAGCCTGGCAAACATAGAAATTCTTCCAAAAAGCACATTTGATATAAAACGCGGTGAAACTAAAACAGTAAGAATAGAAGTTTATCCTGCATCAAGCGTAAAGGAAAGAATAGGGCTTAATTCGTTCGTGTATAAAATTCGCGGGCAATTAACAGGCATACAAGACGAGGTTTTAAGCTTTAGGGTAGCCAGATTGAAAGATTTGTTTCAGATATTCCCGCAAGATGTGGATTTAAATTCTGAAAAAGCAGTTGTTTCAATTCAAAACAAAGAAGATATAGAACTTAAAAATATTCGGGCAGTTTTCAACTCGGCTTTATCTGATGGGGAAGAGACATTTTCACTAAAACAATTCGAAAAAAAAGAAATAACTCTGCCCATAAATAAAGAAAAAATAAAGACACTGATTGCAGGAAAATATCTGCTAACAACTACTCTCTTATTTGAAAAAGTCGAGCAGAAATTTGAAACTGCCTTTTCTTTCCTTGAAAAACCAATCATCTCTTCTGAAGAAGCTAAAAGCGGTTTCTTCATTGCAAGCATTAAGAATTCAAAAACAAACAATGGGAATATTCCAAAAATAGCGGAAATCAGGATAAAAAAGAATTTTATAACTGACTTATTTACAAACTTTAATGCTATTCCAGATTACTCTGAAAGAAGCGGATTAACGAAAATTTATATTTGGCAAAAAGAGTTAAGGCCTTCTGAATCTCTTACAATTATCGCCACAACAAACCTTGTCTATCCGATATTATTAGTATTGGCAGTTATAATAATAATCCTTATCGTTAGTTACAGAAGAACCCGCTATGTGCTTATTCAAAAAAGAGTGGTTCCAGTAAAAACAAAGGGCGGAGAATTTGCCCTAAAAGTCATACTTAATATCAAAGCAAGAAGGTTTGTTGAAAAAATAACCATTATTGACAAACTGCCTCCGTCTTTGCATCTGCACGAAAGATTTGGCACAATTGCTCCGGAAAGAATAGATGCCAAAAGAGGAAGAATGGAATGGGGTCTGAACGATTTGCACAGCGGTGAAGAGCGTGTAGTCTCTTATATAATGTATTCTAAAGTCAGTCCTATAGGCAGGTTTGAACTGCCTCGAGCAACCGCAATTTTTGAACGCCTCGGCGCTGTCCACGAAACAGAAAGCAACCGCACTATTGTCGTCTCTGAAGCCGATAAAAAAAGAGACAATTGACGGCAAACAAAACTTTAAATATGTTCTTATTTTTCTCATTATAGCCCGCCATAGCATAATGGTAATGCCCTCGGCTGTAGCCCGAGTCACCCCAGTTCGATTCTGGGTGGCGGGATTTTTGCCTTTGGCAAAAATAGGCAATTAGTAAATAATCCACAGCAAAGATTGATTTTCAAGAGTTAAAAAAGCCAATGGCAAACTATCGAATATAATCATAGAAACCTCGTATGTTTTTAGACTATCACTCGTTCATATTCTAATCTCTCTACCCTTTACAAGAACTATCTTCCACCACTTCCAGCTTTAGGATTAG
>CAYITH010000035.1:0-7550 GCA_964366295.1 Candidatus Woesearchaeota archaeon
GCTATTTGTGCGCAGTTTTCCCAATGCAATTGCGGCTCGTATATCGGGGTCAACCCTATTTTTGATACTCTCATGGAGAATGACGCCGAAGTCCGTATTCGGATTTTCATCTCGTCTTTTTTTAAAGTCTTCTGCAACTTTTAAACCATAAAAATCTCGAATACTTTCGTAATATCTTTTTGTTTCATATTCATCTTTTATAGGACATCTTTTAAGAGCCATTATATCCCGCTAATCACCTTTCACTTTTTAAATGTTTCGATATTTTTGTAGATAATCTATGAGAATACAGCAAGTTTACTCTCTTGCCTTTAAGCTCCTCACTTCGTTGCGGGCTTAAATTCTGCGGAGTAACTTGTTACGCAATTCCTGCAAGGGCAATTATTGCTAATATTGACAAGGCCACGATTGAGAAGAAGGCGGCAAAAAGATATAAAATAATTCCGCGCCTTAAATTAACTGCGATTTCATAGACGGTTTTAAGCTTGTCTTCGCCAGAGTCTATTGTGACTAAGGTGGCTGTTAGGATGAAAATTATCTGTACAATGTAAATGCCGATTGCTATTTGAATGTAATATGGTGGAATCATTGTTGTGACATTAAAAGTTTTCAAAAATTGCGCAATATTAACTCCCATGCCGAGTTCTTCTCCTGAAATTGTCTGCATAAGGATTTGCAATCTTGAGAGTATGAGAGTTATCATTCCGGCAAGACCTACAACTATGCCTGCCAGCAACGGGGCGAGGAATGTCATGTTGCTTCGCATGTCTGAAACAACTTCTGCAAGCAAGTCTCTTAATCTCTCTTGTATTTTTTGGATGTTCTTTACATATTGCGAGATGCTCATCAGACTGCTGGCTGCAATCTGAAGCCCTTTTTTGACGCTTTCAACAAGAATTTTCATGCTTGTTGCGATGAGAGCAGAAGGATAATAGATAATTGCGCCCCGGCGGGGATGGAATATTGCATCTTCAAGGCTCATTCCAAGCTGTTGTATGTTCTGGTTTATTGTTCTAAAGAAATTTTCGGTTATGAGTCCCTTTGATGATTCAGCCACTCTGGAAAATACAATTTCTGCAGGCACTCCGTCTGCCAGGCGATTTCCGAGCTGAAATAATGAGGAAGCGAACTCGCTTTCGAGCTGTTTGCTTTCGTCCCTGGCTTTTATCAGTTCTCTTGCGCGCCAACTGAATGAGAGTGAGAAAAATATTGCAATGCTGAAAGGAATTAGCAGGCTGAGCAACAGGGCTCCGGCTCCAAATGGGCCGGATATTTGCCCGCCTACGGTTTTGAAGTCAAATAGTTTTTCGCTTAATCCGAATTTTGCAAATGTTAAGTCTTTTTCCAAGCCGAAGAGTTCGGGAATTGGTGTGTATTGGAATATTAACGGAAGAAGCCCAAGCAAGAAAAATGGAAGCGCGATAAGAAATGCTTTAGTGTACACTGAAGTGTCAATAAATTTCCAGTATAATGGGTTTTTTTCAAGAAGTTCTGATTCGCCGTATCCTCCTGGACGCTTGAGAAGAATTTCGCTTGTTAGATAAAACACAAAAAATGGCACAATGAGATTAAAAATTAGGAAGACATGATACCATTGAATAACTCCCTGGAGTAAAGTAGATGCCATTGGGAGAAGGGCGAGAGCTAATGTTGGCAAGACGATGCCGAGCATATAAACAGTTGTCAGCGGACCGCGAATGTCCCGGCTGTATTTAAGCATTTTTTCATAGACTCCGTCTAGAACAACTTGCAGGGATTTTTCAAGAATTTCTATTCTGCGAGATTCTGTCGGCTCATATAAACTGCTTTCTATAAGATGAAAAGATTCTATAAACTCTATGTTGTGCTCTCTCCAGGTGTCAAGATAACTGTCAAGACTTTCTTTTATTGTGCTGTATTTTCCTGTTTCAATATCCCAAAAGATTTTTTTGAAGTCTAATGCGAGGGGGGGTTCGAGATGGGCTGATGCGAAGCGAACCGCTCTTTCCAAATTTGAGGTGTGCTTCATATAAGCAACGATATAAAGTATTGCAGGGACTATTTGGCTGCTGGCTTTTAAGCGCCATGAGTTAGCTAGGCGGGCAGGATAAGTGTAAGTGTAATAAAATAAAAACATCGCGATTGCGAGAGAAATAAAAAACAGCAAGAATGGAAAGCTTTCATTGATAAAGAAAAATAAGACTGACAGCAAGATGCCGATAAAAAATGCCCCTAATAATGAGATAACTGCAAGAGACATTGCTTTTTCCGGAGAGAGCTCAATGTGCGCAGTGTTTAATTGTTTTCTGAGTTTTTCTTCGTCTTTCTTGGCGAGTTTTATGGTTATCAGGCTGCCGAAGGCATTGCATATTGTTTCATAACGAGTGACTTGAGGAAGCATATCTTTTTTAAACTGCTGATACTCACGACTATAATCTCCTGAGAAGCTTTCGGTTTTTATTTCTTTTTCGAGCTTTCTGCCGTATTTTTGCAGAATTTCCTTTGTTTCCACTTATATGTTTGGAAAAGATTGTTAATAAATCTTAGCTTGAGGAGTATAAAAGATATTAAGTCAAAACTCCTCATCAATTCCATAGAAATATATTAAATGCCTATCTTTTTGAAAAGAGTAGACAATAGCTTTAATTGCTTTATCTGAGCGGATTATTCTTGTTTGAGAATCTGATTGTTCGGAGGTTGTAGGGTTTCCGTTAGTTATGAATGTCTCTTTGAATCTTTCTTCAAAATCTAAAATTTCTGAAAAATCTGCAATTATGTATTGTCTTTGGAAGTCTAGAATCTTTGAGTGATTAAAGAATTCAAATACCTCCGGAGGTTCTTTGAGGTTTGATAGTCTATGTTTGATTATTGGGAGATAAAAAATAAGATTATAAAAGGATTTGTGTGGTGGAAAAGATATAGAGAATTCTGTTAATTGCAACACATTTTTTTCAGAATTCTCTATCTGTAAAATTCTAAAGATAATTGCTCAAATCAACAGAATTATACATATTCACATCTTTTTTAATTCTGATTTAAGCCATTCTTTCCAGAGAGGAAAAACCTTGTCGCTGAGCGGAAGGCCATATTCTCTCAGAACTTTGTCCGAGAGGTTGTGGAAGGCGGCGTTTGACAAGACTGTGAATGGAGCTTCGAGAAGCTCGGGCATGCCGAGAGCGTCTGCGGTTTCCACTATTTCCTGTTTTATTTTTCCGCGCAACAAGATGTTATCATAAACGGCATCCCAATTGCCTGCCCAGCCCTTGACATTTGAGGCGATGTTTTTTATAACTTCTATATTTCCGTTTATCAAATCGTCGGTGGGAATGAGTTCGTCTTTTTCAACATCATAGCGCATTAAGTCAATAAAACCTGCTTCGTTGAGAGGGTCTGATTTCCAGTGTTTTCTCACTTCAGTAATTTGAATGAGGCGCCTTTTTGAGTGCAGGCCATCTGCGGTTTTTATTGGGTTGGCTACGAGAATCAAGTCTGTGGCTTTGAAGCTTGTGACTGGAACCTGTAGATCGTTGACGACGCGGTCAAAAACACCGTAAGGAGAAGCGCCGTGTATTGTGCCTGCGACTACATTTGCCAGAGCGCCAATGCGCATTGATTCGTAGAGAGCCTTTGCTTCAGAGCTTCTAACTTCGCCTATTATTAATGCAGAGTCGCCAAAACGCAGGCTTGTTCTGATGCCTTCATCTGCGCTGACTTCGTTTGTTTCCTGCAATAAGGCGCTGCGGACTTTCATTCTCAAAATGTCATAGCCAAGTTTTCTCATAGCATCTGTGGGAATTTCAAGAGTGTCTTCAACAACGAGAACGCGGACATTCGGCATTATCTCCAGCATCAGAGCTTGGAGAAGACTGGTTTTTCCACTGCTTCTTGTGCCTGCTACTAAAAGAGTGCGATTTCCATCTATGAGAAAACTTAAGAGTCCTGCGCTGAATGGGTTAAGCATCTTGTTTTTTATGAAAAGAGGCAAGGTCCAAGGGTCTTCTCTGTGCCGTCGGAGAGCATAAGCCAAGCCGTATGGGGAGAGGGGTTTTTGAATAATTGCAATTCTTGCGCGGTTTTTTCCGAGTATGAGTTCTGTGTCAAGAATAGGGTGAGCTTCGTCAAGAGGGCGGCCAGAAAGGAGGCGGAATTTAGCTGCCCATGACTCGACGTCTTCGTTGTTGGGAAGAATGTTTGTGAAGCATTCGTCATATTTTCCGTGGCGGACAAATATTGTATTAAGGGAGGTTGGAGCGTTTAGCGTGATATCCTGCAGATTCGGGTCTTGGAGCAGCACTTCGAGCAAGCCAAAGCCAATAGTATGGCGGACAAGAATTGTGGCCAGTTTGTTGAGTTCTTTATACGTCAAAGAAATGGATTTTTCAGCCGCAAGTTCTGACACTAAGTCGCGCGCGACATTGAAGAAGACTTGGCGTGTTCGTTCAGGGTCTGTGAATTCTTCTGCTTTTGGGCTGTGTTCTATGAGGACATTTTTTGCAAGATTAAGGAGAAGGTGATGCGATTCTGAGAGAGAATATTCTTCAGGGATAAGATGGTATAAATACCTGGTTTCAAATTTCTTTTTTAGTATAGTCACCGTGGTTTTTTCAAACTCTGTCAGCAGGTCGTATTGTTCTATGATTTCTGCGTCTTCGGGAAGAGAGGTGACAAGACGGGTAAATGCAAAGTTAGGGATAATATCCGGGCGAAACAGCACGCGGTATGGTTCGCGAGAGTTTATTTTGGATTCCATTGACAAGGAGAGAATTTTTTTTATGAGAGATGTTTGTTCAAATAAGGATTGAATCTTTTCCAACAAGCGGAGATAATTTTGAATGCAGTATTTTTCCCTTTCGTCAGATGTTTCAAGAAGAATTTTTTGTTCGCGGGCGAGTTTTTTCAGTTCGTGATAAGCCATAAGCGGGTTTTGTTTTATCAGAGGAAGAAGGGCGGACATTGCGGAATGCCTTTGTGGAAAGTGTTCTGAAACGCAATCAAGAGCAAGCTTTTCTTTTGAGAGAATTTTTTCCTGTCTTGTCAGGAAAACATAGAGCTGGGCGATTCCAATGAGGTAAGAGACTTGTTCAAAACTATAGTGGTAATTTCTTTGCTGAACAAAAATTATTCTGGAGATGTTCGGAGATTCTATGAGAGAGTCGATTGTGCGCGACATTACTTCGCCTGAATCTGCGATTGATGGAACGAAATTTGCGCCCAGGTAGTTGACATACATTATGTCGCTTCCTGCGTCCCTTAACACTTCATAGGCATAGATTTGAGTGCCTTTTTTGAACAGCATGCACGACGAAGTTAAGCAGAGATTAAATACTTTTCTGAAGAAAATTATTTATAGCGAATTCTGTTAATTGCAACACATTTTTTTCAGAATTCTCTATCTGTAAAATTCTAAAAATAATTGCTCAAATCAACAGAATTATACCTAATGAATTTAGTTTGTTTTTGGGAAAGAGTTTAAAAGAGAAAGTATTTTAAACTACATTAAATATAAACTGAAATGGGTGAAAACGAGGTGCTGCAACCGGCTTATTCTTCGAGCGAGACGACTAGAATAAGAGATATAGAGGAGAAACAGAGATTGCTGAAAGAGAGGGTTTTGTTGATTGGGCAAAATCTTATAGAACTGAAAGAGCGGGTTCGAGAGGAGGCTGTTGAGAGCAAAAAGGCGTTTGAGGCGCTGAGGCAAGAGGTGGAGAGGTTAAAGCAGGCAACGCAACATTTAAAAGAAAGCGTTGAGGAGAAGGCAGATAGAGCTGGTCTTGAATTATTGGAAAGGCAGTTAAAATTAAATATGGCGGTGAAAAATGCCCTTGCTTGAAGACATAAGAATGATGAGGCAGAGAGGGCTAGATGACTCTGCAGTTGTTCAGCAATTAAAAGAAAGAGGGGCTTCTCCAAAAGATATAGCTGATGCTTTAGGGCAGGAAAAAATAAGAAAAGCTGTGACTGAAGAAACAGAAGCAGAGGGATTGCAGCCGAGCATTTCAACTCAAGAGAATGCGCCTGTTCCAGCAGAGTATTCTGAACAAACACAAGAGGCATATGCTCCAGAAGCGCAATATGCTCAGGCAGATTATTCCCAAGATTATTCTCAGCAGGTCGGAAGCGACAATATTTCGGAGATTGCTGAGCAGATAGCTGAAGAAAAAATAACACCGATAGTTAAGTCGCTGGATATATTGAAAGATTTTAAAGAGTTAAGTGAGGAAAAAATTAAGCAGTTTGACAGGAGAGTTGAGAGAATAGAAAAGATAATTGACCAGATACAGGTTTCAATAATTAAAAAGATGGGTGAGAACAGCGAGGTTTTGCAGAATTTAAAAAAAGATTTGGCGATGACGCAGGATGCGTTTGTGAAGGTGGTTGAGAAGAAAACTCCTGCGAAGAAAGAGGAGTGAGCATGAAACAGCATGTTGCTAATCCTCCGAGCACGCAGGATTTTGGGCACAAGGAATTATTCAAAACTTTTAGTGTTGGAAAATGGGAGAGAAGGTTTGGGAGAAGAATTACATGGGATATAGAATCCACTATTTATGGTGGAAATCCTGTTTTTGTGCATAATAGGGAGTATAAGCATCTGGCAACGCTTTTTTTGTGGAAATCTCTGCCGTTTTTTGAAGCGCCTGATGAGGCAGAAGTGAAACAAAGGTCTCTTCAAAAGAAAGAAGGAATTACTCCTGTATCAACCGTAGGCGAGTTTCAAGTTGACAATGAGAAGGAGTTGTATGAAGCTAGTGAGCGGGATGTATGGGTTAAAGAAAGAGGATATAAGAGGGGAGTGGTGAGCGATTTTGTATTAGAAAAAGCTTTTGAGAGTTTTGAAGGAAAGCGTTTGCTGATTCCTGCGACTACAATTGGAAGCTATTGCTCGTGGTATGATGTGGATATGTGGGGGAATACGCTGTATAATATTATGAGAAATGGGCTGACAAGAAAAACAGAGAGCAGATGGCAGGATGAGTTTTTTCTTTTTATTTTAGATAAAGGAAGAAGCTGGAAGCAGCTGCCGCCTGCTTGCTACAAGAAAGATGAGGATTTTGGAGAGGTTTTGTTTGCAGACATGATTCAAATAAAGATGGAAAAAGGTGTTGAGAGGGTGTATCCGATTCATGATTTGATTTATTATTATTATGTCAAGAAAGGAAAGATTATGCATTTGCCGATTGTGATTGGAGAGCTTGAGTTTTTAGTGAATGGGAAAGAGCCGAGAGTTATAAGCCCCACAATGGAACAGTTGGGGGTTGTGCTGGGCAAGAAATACATAAAAGAGGAAGAGAAGGTGTTTTAGTGTGGTGGAGTAGCTGGACTTTTTGATAAAAGATTTAGCTTAATTCTTGTTCAAATTTGGTTTTTAAAAATGGCGAAATGAACCTCTTTATTTTCTTCTTCTGATAAGCGGATAAATGCATAAAACCCCTAATTTTTTTGATACAATTTTTTGAATTGTAGTTACATTCGAAACTGCAATCTTTAATGCCCAATGTTAAATCATATTCTGAGGTATAGTGAAAGACATAAGTCTTTCCCTATCTACTCAAGGCGTAAGTGGGGAATTA
>CAYITH010000036.1:0-7488 GCA_964366295.1 Candidatus Woesearchaeota archaeon
GTCCGGCTTGCCTCTTACATGATTTATAGCTATTATTTAAGCTTTTCTGTTTTGTTGGCTTTGGTACAAATTATTTAGCCATATTAAAATAAGCTAATCTTGCTCGGTTATGCAAGACTATTCTTGCCGAAAATAGAGGCTTAATCTTTTCTGAACCCGATTCTATTTTCTTCTTCTTCTTGGCCGTTTCTTATTCTTTTCGCTTCAATAAAAGATTCTATATCTGAGAGTATTGCTTCAAAACTATATTTATTTTTTATCTCTGCATCACATAAGTTTCTGCCAGATTTCAATGCATCAAGCAAAGAAGCGGGCCCCTCTGCCCGCAAATTTGTTACTATTATATAGTTAGTTTAATAAATTGAATTAAGGATTATTAGGTTTATATATCCCTTTTTTATATTATAAATATGGAAGGCGAAACTGGGACAAAGAGCGAGACAGAAGGAGAAGAGAAAAAAGAACTAAGCGCTTTGAGAAAAGCATGGAACTTCATCTGGTATGACGATTCGCTGTTAAGCTGGATTCTTGCAGTAGCTGTGGCATTTGTTATTGTGAAGCTGATATTTTTCCCTCTGCTGTCTGCTATCTTAGGAACTCAATTGCCTCTTGTAGTAGTTGAAAGCGGAAGCATGAGTCATCCGCAGGCAGGATTTTTCGGAAACACTTTCGCAACAGAAAAAGGATTTGACAAGTGGTGGGAGAAGCAAGCGGGATGGTATGTTTCAAGAGGTTTTGGAAGAGAAAGTTTTTTGAACTGGCCATTCAGGACAGGAATGGAAGCAGGAGATATAATAATAGTTTTTAACGCTAAAAAAGTGAATATTGGAGATATCATTATTTTTAGCGCAAACCAAAAACATCCAATAATACACCGTGTTATTAATGTGAAAGAAGAAAAAGACAAAGAAAGAAGCTACAGCACAAAAGGAGACAATAACATTGAACAGCTGGAAAGCGAAAGAGAGATTCCAAGCAGAAATGTTTTGGGAAAGGCTGTTTTCAGAATTCCTAAACTCGGCTGGCTTAAGCTTGGTTTTGTGAGATTGTGGCAGAGAATTTAAATTCTTCTGTCAGCAGTTTATAAGAGAAGTTTTACCCTGCTTCAGAAACATTTAAAAGTATATATTTGATAGAGCGGAGATGGAATTTTGCCCTAAATGCGGAAGCGTATTGGTAGAAAAGAGAAAAAACTACGGATGTATAAAATGCAACTACACCGCAAAAGGAAAGATTAAAATTGAGGCTGTTGAAAAAATGAATTCTGGGACAGCGGTTTCAGTAATAAAAGAGAAAGATGTGGATGTTTTTCCTGTAACTGCTGCAACCTGCAAAAAATGCAAAAACAATCAGGCTTTTTTCTGGAGCTCGCAAACAAGAAGCAGTGACGAGGCAGAAACAAGATTTTTCCGTTGCACTAAATGCAAGTATACCTGGCGGGAATATAAATAGAAGAACCTAATCGGTTCTTCCTATGTCAAGAACCCTGCGTTAAAACACGGGGCGTGCTTGGGTTCTTGAGCATCCAAAAGTCCCGAAGATTTAACAGGGACTTTTTGATGACCATCCCCCTTTAATATTGTGCTCACGGCTGATAAGTTTTTAAACGAGTATCTTCTTTAATTTCATGGCTCCTTTACGAACTCCTTGAGGGTAATGGATGGTAGAGGAGCAGAAATAAATAGTCCATCAATGGCTCCGTAGCTCAGTCTGGCCAGAGCACCGGACTCTTATACAAACCTAAGGGAAAGTTAAGAAACCCGTAGGTTGTCAGGCAATCCGGGTGTCGCGGGTTCAAATCCCGTCGGGGCCATTTGGGATTTGAAATGTGATTTGCAAGGTAATGAATACTTATTCTTCTAGGAGGTGGTGTGAGGAGGAACTTCGTTTCTCCCATTTTGAATTCTCCCAGCCCCCATTTTGAGAATTGAATGTTATCCATAAAAGAATTAATTTTATTTTGCCAAAGCAAATTGTATAATCAAAATATATAGCAGACTATCTATGAATTTATAGAATGATAATTGAATAATCAGCAGGATTCACGTTTGAGTGATTATCACTCCACTAACTTCTTAACATTCTCTATATTATCTGCGATTTCCTGGCCTTTTTTGGTCAGCTTGACAAGCTTTATTCTACCCTGCTTTTCAAAAACAAGAAGCCCCATTTTTTCAAGAATCTGAAGTATTTTTACAGCATGACTGTAAGTGCAGTCAACTTCTTTTGCCAGTATACTGCCATATCTTGCCCGAGATAATTTCTTGAGAGCTATTAGCATTAAGGCTGGCTTTCTTCTAAAGAATATATCAAAACTTTCTTTCATATGTTTGGTTAGGATTAATGGCATATATATCTTATAACCTATATATTGGGATGCTTGTTTCTTTTTAAAGGTTTCGAATTTTTAAGAGGAGTGTCACTAAAGACAGTGAATTTAGAACATTTTATAAGCTCACTCTAAGACGCATAAATATATTTAATGCGAAGTTTATAAAATCTTGCGATAAGTTCAAGAACCTGCCTTTCAAGCAAAATATTTAAACTTCTCATCTATATAAAGTTATGAAATTCAGAGTTGGTGAGGAGGTTGTGCCATGCTGGTGTTACACGGAATGGCAGTTGTCCCTTGTTAATCTATGGCGCGACAGAACATATCGCATTGAAGAAACTGAAACACAAAATAGGTTGAATCTTGTAATAATAAAAGTTAATGACAAGCCGACTAGATATCACGAAGATTGGTTCAGTCCAAGAGCTCCTACAAACTGCCCTGATTGGTATGCGTCTCGTGAAAAGTCTACATCTGGTAGAATAGCAGTTGCATAATTTATACGGCAAATGTTTAAATATGTTCTATTCCTTTATTCTGAATGGGAAGAAGTTGGACTGATTTTTTTCTAGCGGTGGTTTTACTGGCAATAATTCTAGTCGCAATTTTATCTGAAAGAGCAATAGCAAATGTATGTGAGAAAACATTGGTAGATTGTTCCGAAATTGGAGAAGTAGGAGATAAAGAATGCATGGAAACATGTGAAACTTGGAGACGCCCGAGTGTTTATGGGAAAACTCCAGAATACTATTATCAAAAGCCCTGTGGCATGTGGCGCTGTTTAACCGAAAAGACATTAGCTATTTCGGAAGCGCTTTATTCTAGCGGAGATTACGTGGGCATATCTCCAGATGAATTTGAGTTTCCTCCAGAGTGTAGGGATGGTCTTTGTTATTTTAAGTCAAAAAAGAAAGCCTGTAAGAAAGAAAAAGAATGTCCTGATGGCTTAACTTGTAACAATGAGTTATGTGGCTGTGGCAATGGAGCAGAAGTTAAATTTGGCATTTTTAAGAAATGCTGTTTGGCAGATGAAAAACCTTTATGGAATGATAGGGATAGCGGCCTAGTGGGTATTAACACATTTCCATTTGGAGCGAGAGCACCTGCAGAAACAAGTGTTTGCTGTCCAAAAGGAGATAACTGGAAAGCCTTGCTCAAAAATTTTGGATTTAGCAGAAAATCATTTCCTATTGGATGTTGTCAGGTCCCGCCAGATAAGATAGTTGAAGACTCCAGCACAGATTCACTTATTGGAGGAGTAAGAGAGATATGTTGTCCTGAAGGACAAGAATGGAAACCGGCTTCACAAGAAAAACCTCCTTGTAAAGGTAAATGCTGTGACACTAATGAGGATTGCTCATCGAAATGTGGGGTTAGCTTCGATAGAACCGTGCAGATTATCAAAGAGGCATGTGTTAAAGAGGAGAATGAGGAAAGGGGATATTGTAAATTAAGTTCTTCCAATAGAATTACATTGAGTTCTGGACAGATATGTATTACAAGAGAATTAGACCCTCCAGGCAATTGTGGAAAGAGAACAAGAGCAGATATAAATTGCAGACAAAATGCAGAGTGTGGTTCAAAGTGTAATGGAAAAGACCCTGAAAGCGGGAGAGATATACTTATTCCATACAAATGTTCTAGTGGCGGGCAAGGCTGTGTAGTTGATGAAGAAATTATATGCCCTGAAAATAAACCTGTCTGTATAGAACATGTACCCACACCATATAGTGTATCGGAAGCAAAATGTGAAGAATGTCCAAAATCAGCAAGTTTTAGTTTTGATAAAGATATGGACAGGTTTGGAGTTAATGATGATTATACAATTTACTCTCCGGGCATCGGAGAGTTTAAAAATGAAAACTTCTTTAGAGGGCCGTTAACTCCAATGCAGATATTGGACAAAGTGGCAGATCTTTGTAAAAAATGCGGTAAGCTTGATCAAGTTTTAATTTATGGTCATGGCACATCTCAAGGATTACAGACAGGTATAAGTTATTTAGATGTTTTCGGAACTAATGATATACCTTCTGAAGATTCAGAAACTATGAAGGCTATTAGGGGTTGTGTAAAGGACATAGTATTTAATTCATGTAATGTCGGCAGTAATACGAATTTTATAAATACTTTGGGAGAAAGAACTGGAGCTCGTGTAATAGCAAGTACTGAGAATGCTTTCAGCCTTGATTGCACTGGCACAGTCCAAATTGAACCGAACTTATACCCTGGAAATGGATGCTCGTCATGCAACTTAGAAACCCTTTACTATTTATCAGATGAAAATGCGTTTTATCCTGGATTTGAGCAAGAGGTATATCAAACCCATATTTTGGAAGGAGCTATTGGAAAAGTAAGCATACAAATTGCAGGTGATAATTCTACAGGATACACTCGTTTTGTGCAGATGCCTGATGAAGCAATGCCATGCGCTTTTGAATCTATTAATGAACAAGAGTTTATTGTAAATTCTGAAACTGATGAAATAGTATTTGAAAATTTATCAATAAAAATACTTCCAGAAACTTTTTCTGATGTTGATGGTATCGTAAAAATCTTAATTAGAGTAGTAGAGCCCGATTGTACAAACTATTTTTTACGCTATCCTCATAAGGCTTCTATCCTCTCTGAATTTGAGATAAATGAAATTGAACAATTTTATCAAAATAATTCTATAAACGAAGAGATCTACAACGATTTCAAATACCGCTACGACAACCAATTAGAATGCACAAAAGATAATCATTGTGTCGGATTAAGATGCACAATGGGAAACCTCAATTGCACTTACTCTTGTAGTGAGGGAAAATGTTTAATAAATGAAGAAAGCACAACCCCGGTTGTAACTTTAAACCATTTAATCCGCTATATCTCTCAATGGATAAACGGAAACATTACGCTGGCAGTTTTAAAAGACAAAATAAATCTTTGGATAACAGGAGGTTCAGAAGAAGGAAGCGGGGACACAAACCAAGACGAGGCAACAAGACCCTCAAACAAGCCAGAAACCGGATTGGTTGCTTATTACGATTTTGATAATGACAACGACGAGGTTTATGATGTTTCTGGAAAAAATAATGACGGAAACATAACAAGCAGTGATGGAAGCGTTGTTTATGCAAGTGGAAAAGTAGGAAAAGCTGTTTCTTTTGCTGGAAGCGGACAAATCAGTGTTCCGCATAGCGAGGACTTTAATTTTGGAACCGGCGAGTTCACAATGCTCGGTTGGGTGAAAATATCTGCTGTAGTAGATGGGGCTCCGCGCCATATATTTGGAAAGCGCGACACAACAGGCAGTGGCAATTGGGTCAGATTATTTACAAGAGATAACGGAAAAATAGTGTTTGAGTTTACAAATGGAGATAGTTTGCCAAGCACATTTTCTTATGCTGACGATACTTGGCATTTTATCGCAATGTCGCGTAATACAAACGGAGAAGTTTTATTCGCAGTAAATAACAAAACCTTCACACAAACATTTAACCAAGACACAACAAATACTGGAGATTTCACAATAGGCAAATGGTCTACCGAAGGTGGCTTTATTGGAGAAGTTGACGAAGTCCGAGCTTATAACCGCACTTTGTCAAGTGAAGAAGTCTTAACGATTTATGATGAGGAAAAATGAAGCTAAAGCTTAAATAGCAGTTATTCCTTGACAAAATATGATAGATATAAAACTATTGAGAGAAAGGCCCGAGATTGTTGTAGAGAGCCAGAAAAAAAGAGGAATGGACGAAAAAGCAGTTGAGGGATTTCTTGAGCTGGATAAAAAGTGGAGAGAGACAAAACAAGAGACAGACGCATTAAGAAGTGAGAGAAATAAGGTTTCTGAAATGATAAATGAAGCGAAGAAGCAGGGCAAAAAAGCAGATGAATTGATTAAGAAGGCAAGAGAAATTCCGGAAAGACTTGAAAAAAATGAGCTGAAACTGAAAGAACTTGAAGAAAAGAGAAAGGAAATCTGGGAAAACCTCCCAAACATTGTTGACTCTGAAGTGCCCGTTGGCAAGGCAGATAAAAACAAGATATTAAAGATTGTCGGAAAGCCGAGAAAGATAAAAAATCCAAAGGGGCATGAGGAACTGCTGACTGCGCTGGATTCTTTGAACATGGAAAAGGCAGCCAAAGTCGCTGGAGCCAGATTTTATTATTTAAAAAGAGATATTGCCCGGCTTAATTTTGCGATAATAAGTTTTGCGCTTGACTTGCTGAAGAGCAAGGGATTTGTGCTTATGCAGCCGCCTTATATGCTGAATAAAGAAGCGCTTAAAGGAGCGGTAACACTGGCGGCATTTGAAGAAATGATATACAAAATAGATGGCGAAGACCTTTATCTAATAGGCACTGCTGAACACGCAATCAATGCTTACCATATGAA
Organism: Candidatus Woesearchaeota archaeon; assembly: GCA_964366295.1. Classification (GTDB taxonomy): domain Archaea; phylum Nanobdellota; class Nanobdellia; order Pacearchaeales; family GW2011-AR1; genus CAYITH01. The sequence continues at coordinate 6,711 of CAYITH010000036.1, forward strand.
TGAAACTCTAAGCAATAACGAACTGCCCCTAAGGTATGCTGGAATTTCTCCTTGTTTCAGAAAAGAGGCAGGAGCGCATGGAAAAGACACTAAAGGAATTTTCAGGATACATCAGTTTGAAAAAGTTGAGCAGTTTGTTTTTTGTGTGCCTGGCGAGAGTGCGAAAGAGTTTGAATTAATTTTAAAAAATACTATGGAAATTTTCAAGGCGCTGGAAATTCCGTTCCGCGCTGTTCTGCTGTCGTCTGAAGAAATGGGAAGAGTGGCCGTGAAAACAGTTGATATAGAAGGATGGTTTCCAAGTCAGAATTCTTACAGAGAGTTAGGCAGCTGTTCAAATTGCACGGATTACCAAGCAAGGCGTTCAAACATAAGATATCAAGACAAGGGCGAGATAAAGTTCTTGCACACTTTAAACAACACGGCTATTGCGACTGAAAGGGCGATTGTGGCGCTTGTTGAAAATCACCAGCAGCCAGATGGAAGCATAAAGATACCAAAGGCGCTGTGGAAATATGCGGGATTTAAGGAGATTAAAAAGAAGTGAGAAATTTTTTAAGGAAAAAATAACAGAAGGGATAATGTAAACTGCATACGGATTATAGTTGAGAGATGTTGGATAGGATATTAAAGGGAATATATTAAGCTATGACTATCTATCGAGGTATAGAATGGCATTATACTATGAAAGTAGGTTGTAGATTTATTATCTATAGATAATTGCGATAATTAGCATATTAAATTCGCAACTATCTATCTCTATAATTGCAGTAAATCT
>CAYITH010000037.1:0-4716 GCA_964366295.1 Candidatus Woesearchaeota archaeon
TTTATTCAGATGTTGCCGGAAAAAAGACAATTGGTTATGGACATCTCATAAAGGGAAATGAAAACTATGAAATAATAGGCAGAGAAGAAGCTGAACAACTTTTGATAAAAGATATGGTCATAGCTGAAAAAGCGGTAAGTAATCTTGTTAGTGTTCATTTAACACAAAACCAGTATGATGCTCTTGTGAGTTTTGTCTATAATGTGGGCAGAGGAAATTTTGAAAGAAGCACAATGCTTATAAAACTTAATTCTAAAAATTATAAAGGCGCTTCACTCGAATTTAAAAGGTGGAATAAGGCGGGCGGAAAAGTTGTTAAGGGGCTGATAAATAGAAGGCAAAAAGAAGAGGTTTTGTTTAATGAGGTGAGGAGTAAAAGATGGAATCATTAAACAAAATGCTTGAAAGATATATGCAATCTGAAAGAAGGATTAAACATTATGACATAGAAGTTAGTGTTGCTCTTGATGATAAAATGCCTACGGTTTATCCTGCTCCATTAGATAATAGAAGTTATACTCTAAAATTTAGTAGAGCATTAGGACAATTATTCATGGAGCAACGAGACTCGCTTTTAACCTCGCAAGATATATGGGCTGCAGAAAGAGGGGAGAGATTAAATAAAAATTATAAATTTCAATTAAGAACCGAATTTGATAATGGGTTGCAGAGAATTATATTGGAGCATAATGGTCGGAGAATACCAGAAGATGCAATAACCGAAATAAATGATAAATTATCCGATATTGCTGATGGAAAAATAAAAGAAAATCCCTCTTGGCGTGGTGGAAATCTTATCGCGGCTCTTGAGCTTCAAAGCGAGCATGGCAGAATTTACCTTGAAAATTTGCCAGAAACAAGTTTATATTCTGTAAGGACAAGGGTTGAGATACCGCTTAAGAAATTAAGCAGTTAATTAAGTTTTATAAACTCGCCTAAACGCTTCTTTGCTTCCTCACGCTTCTTTTGGTGCTCTTTTAAAAATGAATTTATCTTTTTTATTGTGTAGTCTTTTAATTCAGAGGAGAGCATTTTTCCTGATTTGTAGTTGTTGTAAATTGAAGCAAGTTTTTTATCATCTTCTTCAAATAAGAGCTTTAGATATTGAAAACATACATCAATATCAGGATTTCCGCCGAGTTTTCTGTGCTCGGCAATTGTGTCTTTTCCGCCTGAGAAAGCATATTTTTTTATTTTCTTCTCCACTTCTTTTTCCGTATCAGTAAGAGCTATGTAAGAAGAGGGGTCTGAAGCAGACATTTTTCCCCCGCTTAGGCCGGGCAGGAAAATATTGTAAGTTGAGCTTAGCTGGACAAATTTATAGTCTTTTATTCTTTGCGATAAGTCTCTTGCCAGACGCAAATGAGGGTCTTGGTCTATGCCTACGGGCACTACCACTGGAATCTGCCCTTCAAATTCCGGCAATTGCGGATGAAGCATATCCGCGGCTTGGAGAAGGGCAGCAGACATTTTTCCCGGCGATATATCTCCGTAAATTGCTTTGAACTCATTAAATGTAACATAGCGTGAGAGAAGAGCTTGGAGGCGGTAAAAAGAATTTGCCTTTTCGCTGTTTTTTGAGCGTGAGCTTTGAAAATAAATTTCGCAATTTTCTTTATTCAACCCAAGCGCGATATAATTGAGAATATAATCATTTATTGCTATCTGCCTGCTTGTTTCCAGCGATTGGGTTCTGGCAAGATAAGCTTCAATATCCGCAACAGCAATGTAAAGCTTAGCGCCAAGCTTTTGAAAAAGCATCATTTGTTTTGCCACTAGAATATGTCCTATATGAAATTTTCCTGTAGGCATCATGCCGGTCATCATAACAAATGGCTTTTTTGAGCCTATAGCACTTAGTATCTGCTTTAAGTCTCTTTGCGCAAAAATAACGCCCCGTCTGAATAAAAATTCATCTTTTAATTGAGGCGGAAGCTCTTTTATAGGTGATATGCCGAATTCTCTCAGCAATCGGGCATAATCTACCTCTCCTTTAACCTCCCAAGGCGTTACTGAAGACTCTTTCTCCATCTTATTTATACTGGATTGCGGTTTTTAAAGCTTTTCTGTAATTATTCTCAAAGGAAATATTCCTTTAAAAACATTTAAATATGGCAATATGCTTAAATAATAAAATGGGGTTGAAATATATTTATTTTATTGGATTTTTATTTTTCTTTATGCCATTCGTGTATGCTGATGTGAGTTTGGGCAGTTTTCCAAGCGTGTTGAATATTGGAGATAATCTCCCAATAAATGCAAGTTTGTATAGCCAAAGTGCAGAAACAGCTTTTTTAACTCTTTCCTTGAATTGCAATAATGAAACTCTTGAGTTTTACAAATCACCCATAAGCATTAGAGCAAGAGAAAAAACAATGATAAACAATATTCTGCCTTTAACAAACTCTTTTCTTTCAGGACTAAAAGGAAGCTGTTATGTTGAAGCAAAATATGGGCTGGATTCTGCAAGCGGAGATGTATTTAGAATAAGTGAAAAGATAGAATTATTTTTGCAGATTGAGAAGTCGCAATTTGAAGCCGGCGAGATAGTAGAGTTGAGTGGCCGGGCTGTGAAAGAAAACGGACAGCTGGCGAACGGAATCGCAGTTCTAAAAGTTAAGGATATACTTGAAGAGAGAACCTCTATTGCAAACGGAAGTTTTTCAATCAATTTTTCATTTCCTTCTGACAGCAAATCAGGAAACTATATTATTGAAGTTGAAGCATTTGAGGAAAAAGAGGATAAAGAAAAATTAAATTCTGGAAAAGCAAGTCTAAACCGCAGAATTGTGCAAACTCCAAAAAAGATAGAGATTGCGTTATCATCGCAATCTGTAAAGCCCGGAGAGACTTTTAAAATAACTTCTTCTCTTTATGACCAAGCCGATGATTTGATAAATCAGGAGATAGAAGTTGCCATCTTAGGCGTTAATGGCGAGAAGATTGTCACTGTTCTCGCTGATTCTGGAGCTGTTGCAGAAATAGAAACAAAAACAAACTATACTTCCGGTTATTGGAAAGTTGTTGGAACTATTGAAAATATATCCTCTGAAAGAACCTTTTTTATTGAAGAGTTTGCAGACATATCTGTTGAACAGGCGAATGGAATAATAAGCGTGACTAATATTGGGAATTCAATATATAATAAGCCATTTGAACTGGGCATTGGCGAAAATCTTGTAAGCAAGAATATGAGCTTATCTCCTGGAGAAACTACAAGATTTAAAATTTCTGCTCCAGATGGCGAATACGACTTGGCAATACCTGGAAAAAACCAAACATTTTCAAGAATAACGCTGACAGGACGAAGCATAAATGTTGAGCAGTTAGGCGAGGGTTCGCGTTGGAAAGTTTATTTGTCATGGATTATCATAGCGCTTGTTGCTGTTGGCGGTGTAGTGTTAATGGCAAGGAAGTTTTCTTTTACTAGGAGCGTAAAATATCCTGAAATGGGTTTCTCTGCTGGCGTAAGAGATAATCTTGCAAGGCCTAATAAACCGTTAAAGCCAATGGATAATAATTCAAATAAAGCTGGCAGTGTGAATAAAGGATTTTTTAATGAGGCAGAGTCTGGATTTAAAATTGCAGGCAGGGCTTCACTGCCTACTGAATCTGAATACTCTCTTGTTATTCGTGGAGAAAAACAAGATGCTGGAATCGTAGCCGTGAAACATTCAGGAGCTTTTGAAAAAGAGATAAGAGAAATAGGAAAGCAATACAAAGGAGTCCCGTATGTTTCTGGAAGCCATATACTTCTGCTTTTCATGCCCTCGCTGACAAAAACAATGAAAAATGAAAATCTGGCGATTAAAACTGCCGATGAAATCTCTTCATTTTTGAAGAAAAAACAGCAGGATTTTGGAGTAGGGGTGCATTATGGGACTCTTGTTACAAACATAAGCTCTGGAAAACTGCAGTTTACCAGCCTTGAAAATGCAACGCTAATTGCTAAAAAGATGGCAGATATTTCCACCAGCGAGTTATTGCTAAGCAAAGAAGCTGTGCAAAAAGCAGGAAGCGATATAAGAACCCAAAGGATAAATAAAGATGGGAGTGTATTTTACAGCTTGTCAAAATTTATTGACACGCAGAGCAATGAAAGGTTTATCTCTGATTTTATGAAAAGGAATTTTTAGCGAGTATATCTCCTCATAACAATCCCAATTCTTCCATATCTTTCGTGTACCCGTTGTGGGTAAAGTCAAAGTTAAATATCATAAGAAACTCTCCGAGTATATTTTTGTCTTCCCGCATCTCTTTAAGCAGTTCATAAACCTGCGATGTGAAGCAGTAAGGGCATAGGAACGCATTGTTTTTTTTGCAGATTATGCATTCTGCTGAATCTGTTTGGTCCATATGCGAAAGAAGGTTTTTTATTTTTTTAGTAAGAAAATTTCTTTCAACAATCTGTTCCTTTCTCATCCAGACTGTTATCTCTTTAGCAAGGCATTCTGGGCAGAGCGGATTTACAATTGCCTCGTTGCATTCAAAGCATAGATGTCTTATATTTTGTTTTGAGAATATCATATTAAACTCCTGCCAAGCCTTAACAGAAATTGAGGTTTAGCAGGTTAGAAATCTTGGTTTAATGGTTGTAAAACAGGAGCAACTAACTACGCTAAACAAATTCACATCTCTTTTTAGCACTGCCTGTTTATACATACTATAGAAAATAAAAACAAGTATATATATTTTTGGTATATAGAATATATACTT